>DATCVX010000237.1:0-4350 GCA_036566705.1 Arthrobacter sp.
CCGTTGTCCGTGCAGAGGTCCAGCGGCGGTACGTGGAGCCTGATTCCGGCGGACGCGCAGCGCTGGCCGGTGAGCTCACGCAGCCTGGAATTGGCTGCCACGCCGCCGCCCAAAAGCACGTCCTTGATTCCGTGCTCCCTACAGGCCAGCACGGCCTTAGACGTGATCACGTCCACCACCGCTTCCTGGAACGCGGCCGCAATGTCTGCCACGGGCAAGTCCTCGCCGCGGGCCTCGAACTGCTCGACGCACCGGGCCACGGCGGTTTTCAGGCCGCTGAAGGACCAGTCATAGCGGTGCGGACCCGGCTCCTCGGCGGACCCCATGTATTTGGGCTGGGTGAGGCCGCGCGGGAACCGGATTGCCTTGGGGTTGCCGGTCTTTGCCAGCCGGTCGATGGCGGGACCGCCCGGGTAGCCGAGGCCCAGGATGCGGGCCACCTTGTCGTAGGCTTCGCCGGCGGCGTCGTCGATGGTGGAGCCCAGCAGCTGGACATCATCGGTGATGCTGTTGATCTTGAGGATCTCGGTGTGCCCGCCGGACACCAGCAGGGCTCCGAGGTTGTCCGGCAGCCGCGGGGCGCTGCCCGACTGGCCGTCGAGGAGCCCCACACCCACGTGCGCCACCAGGTGGTTGATCGCGTACAGCGGCTTGCCGGTGGCCACGGCCAGGGCTTTGGCAGCGCAGACGCCCACCATCAGGGCCCCGGCGAGGCCGGGTCCCGACGTGACCGCAATGGCGTCGATGTCCGCCAGCTCCACGCCGGCATCATTCAGGGCCTGCCGCAGCGTGGGGACGAAGGCATCCAGGTGCGCGCGGGAGGCGATCTCGGGGATCACTCCGCCGAAGCGAACGTGTTCGTCCATGGACGACGAAACGGTGTTGGTCAGCAGGGTGGTTCCCCGGACAATCCCCACTCCGGTCTCGTCGCAGGAGGATTCGATGCCCAGTACCAGGGGCTGCTGGCGGTTCATGGCTGGTCTGCTTCCGTGGTGGGGGCCGGGTCGGGTGTGAGCTGGAGGCGCATGATCAGCGCGTCCACACCGTCGCGGTAGTACCGGCGGCGGACATGGATCTGCTCAAAGCCGAAGCGCAGGTACAGCTGCTGGGCCCGCGGGTTGTCTGCGCGGACCTCGAGCAGGACGTCCTGGGCGCCGCGCCGCGCGGCTTCGCCGATGAGCCGGGTGAGCAGGGCCGATCCGATCCCGAGGCCTTCGAATTCAGGCACGACGGCGATGGTCTGGACATCCGCGATGGGCTCGATGCACATCAGGCCGGCGTAGCCCACTATCCCGGACGCTGTTTCGGCCACCAGGTACCGGCGGGTGTCGGTCTGCGACAGTTCGTCGAAGAACATGTGGAGCGGCCAGGCATCGGCGGGGAACAGCCTTTGTTCCAAGGCGTTGACTGCCGGCACATCGTCCAGCGTCATGTCGCGAAGGACCACGCCGTCTGCGCCGGGGACGGCCGGGGTGCTCACAGCGCCCGCTTCCGCGGCCCGGGGACCTGCGCGTCCGATTCGCGCAGGTACAGGGGTGTGGAATCAGGCAGAGGGGCGCCCGCTGCCAGCCGGGCCAGGGCGAACTGGCCCAGGTACAGGGCGTCGGGCTGTTCGGAGCTGAACGCGGCGTTGGCCTTGAGCACATCGGAGTACAGGCCCGCGCCGGCACCGTAGGCAGGCAGGTCCGGGAGGTCCGCAGCGAAGCCCACGTGCGGGCCGTCTTCCAGCTGCGGCAGCTGCCCGTCCGCCAGGCTGTAGCGGGCCCAGTAGACCTCTTTCCGGCGTGCATCGGTGACCACCAGGAATTCGGGCACCGCATCGGTGGATTCGGCAACCTCCAGGGCCACGGCGTCGAGGCTCATCATGCCGTACAGGGGCTTGTTCCAGACGAAGGCCAGTGTGCGGGCGGTGGCGATGCCGGACCGCAGGCCCGTGAACGGGCCCGGACCCACGCCGGTGACGATGGCGTCGACGTCGCTGCCCGAGACCCCAGCCGAGGCGAGCAGGTCTTCGATGCCCGGGGCGAGGACCTCGGCGTGGCTGCGGGTGTCCTCGGTGGCGAAGCTGGCCACGACGCCTTCCAAGGCGTCGTCTGACACGAGCGCGGCGCTGGCCACGGCTGAGGTGTCGATGGCAAGGATGAGCATCAGAGTGTCCCTTCCATCATTCCGCCGAGGGCCGGCCTGGACGCCCAGCGCGGACCGAAGCCGCGCATCACGATCGTGCGGGGCTCGTCGTCGTCGTCCGTATCAAAGTCCAGGACTTCGGGCTCCCCTTCGTGGACGGCGGCTGCCGGGTGCGGTTCCGTTGCGGGCAGGCCAATGGCACGGTGCAGGTCGACTTCGAGGCGGCTCTCGCTCAGGTGTTCCACCCTGCCGCGGCCCCATTCCACAACTGTCACGGCTGAGTCCATGGTGTTCTCCAGGTCGATGTCGTCAATTTCCGACGCCGATCCCAGGCGGTAGGCGTCCACGTGGACCAGGTCCGGGCCGCCGGGGCGGGGACCGTCGGGCAGATTTGGATGGATGCGGACCAGGACAAAGGTCGGCGAAATAATGCCGGACCGCACCCCCAGGCCCTCGCCCAGGCCCTGGGTAAAGGTGGTCTTGCCGGCACCCAGCTCGCCCGTCAGCACCAGCAGGTCCCCGGCATCCAGTTCCGACGCCAAAGCCGCCGCGAGCCCGTGGGTCTGGTCCGCCGTCGACACGCTGAGCGTCAGCTCCCAGTTGGCTCCGGAGCTGGCTCCTGCGTTGGCGCCCGCGCCAGTGTCAGGCAGGCTCATGGCGTGCGCTGCTTCCCGGCCCCGGGCGCAACAAAGGCCTCGTTGATGAACCGGCGCGGAACCCGCGGACTGATCCGGGTCACGATCTCGTAGTTGTTCGTTCCGGCGGCGAGCGCCCAATCGTCAGCCGTGGGACCGCCGTCGGACCCGCTGCCGAAAATTTCCGCCTCAGCGCCCAGCAGGCCGGCCCCGGCCGGGACCGCGTCGCCGAGGTCGATGACCATCTGGTCCATGGCGATCCGCCCCACCACGGGATACGTGTGGCCGGCCACCCGGACGGGACCGCCGGTGGCCACGCGCGGGATGCCGTCCGCGTAGCCCACCGGGATCAGGGCCAGGGTGCTGGGGCTGGTGGTGTGGTAGCGCAGGCCGTAGGAAACCCCTTGCCCCGCCGGCACCTGCTTGCACTGCGACACGATGGTCCGCAGCGTCATGGCCGGGCGAAGTCCCAGCTCGGCGGACGTCTGGCCCTCGAACGGGGAGAGGCCATAAATGCCGAGGCCCACACGGACCAGGTCAAAGTGGGTGTCGGGCCGGGACAGTGTTGCGGGCGTGTTAGCAAGGTGGCGGACCTCGGGGTCCACGCCGGCGTCCTCGGCCACGGCCAGCACTTCGCGGAAGGCAGCCAGCTGCTCGTCGGTTTCGGGCCGGTCGGGTTCGTCCGCGACCGACAGGTGGGAAAAGATGCCTACGACGCGCAAGAGCCCCTGGTCCTGGTATTCGAGGGCCTCGCCCACCAGGTGGTCCCAGCCTTCGAGGGTGACGCCGTTGCGGCCCAAACCGGTGTCCACCTTGAGGTGGATCCGGGCCGGGCGTTCCTGCTCGCGGGCGGCGGCCACAATCTTGTCCAGCTCCCAGCCGGAGCAGCCGATGTCGACGCCGGCAGCCACGGCTGCTGCAAAGTTGCTTTCCGCCGTGTGCAGCCAGGCCAGCAGGGGGGCTTCGATGCCCGCCGCCCGCAGTGCCAGCGCCTCGGAAATATGTGCGACGCCCAGCCAGGATGCGCCGGCTTCGAGGGCGGCCCGGGCCACCGGAACCGCGCCGTGTCCGTACGCATCGGCCTTGACCACGGCCATGACCTTGGCGGGTGAGGCCGCGTCCGCCAGCCGCCGCACGTTGTGGCGGATGGCGTCCAGGTCGATGACGGCTGACCGCTCGTACCGAGGATCAGGTCCAGAGGCCGCGCGGAAGTCACCGGTTATTACGGGATAAGTCACCTTAGTGATTCTAGTGCGGGCGCTCAGGGCGGGATAATCGCGGCGCCAGGGCGCCTGCGTTGAGGCACCGCCGGCGCCCCGGCATAGGCCTCACGTGTCGGACAGGTGCGCGATGGTGGCGGTGGCGCGGCGCTGCGCGGCCAGCGGGACGTCGCTGATAATGTCCGCCAGGAAACCGAAGCGGCGGAGCCACTGGCTGCTCTGGCGTTCGGGCCGGGAGTTGGCCCGCTTCCACCAGTCCGCGATGTCTCCCCAGCCGGGCGCCGCCAGCGAACCGCCCACCTCCTGCACCGCCAGGGAGGCGCAGAGATTGGCGAAACGGAGCCGGTTTCCCAGCGGCCAGCCGGCCA
>DATCVX010000238.1:0-11575 GCA_036566705.1 Arthrobacter sp.
TCTGCCCCGGGCCTGCCTTGCTGTGGGATGGCGGATCGGTGGGTCGGGGTGGCGTCCTCGGCTGGCGTCATAGCCTAATACTTCCCCAGCCGCGGGGTTATGGGAAACCGCTACCCGGCATGTCCCACGGTGGCGTCAATCCCCCAGGCCATGGTGAAGCTGTCCCCCGGCGAAAGCCAGCGGAGCCCGTCACCGGAGTTGAAGGCATTGGCCGGTCCCGTCATCGGCTCGATCGCCACGGCCCGCGGCCTGCCGGGAAAGTCCGTGGTGACGAAGATATGTACGTAACCGCACGTTTCGTCCTGCCACAGGCTGACGCCGCGGCCATCCGGGGCGGTCAGCGTGTGGCGGGCCACCCCGCCGTCGAACGTGATGTCCGTCAGGGCGACGTCGATGTCCAGGTTTCCCACGCGCCGGCCGGCACGGAGGTCCGTGTCTCCGCTGACCGGTTCAGCGCTGCGTGGAATGAGCCGCTCATCGGCGACAAGCCGGGTGTCGGCGGACACCGTCAACTGCAGTTCGTCCAGGTCCGTGTCGCCGAGCCGGAGGTAGGGGTGGGCGCCCAGGACGAAGGGGGCGGGCGCCTTGGAGTCATTGGCCAGCGTCTGCCGGACCACCAGGCCGAGGTCCTCCGCCAGCAGGTACTGCACTCGGTGCCGGACCAGGAAAGGGTAGCCATGCTGGGGGAATACCGTCGCTTCGAGGGTGACGGAGTACTGTGATTCGTCCACCAGGCTGTAGGCGGCGTTCCGGAGGAGTCCATGGCTCGCGTTGTTCCGGGACACCTCGGTGATGTCCAGCTGCTGTTTCTTGCCGTCGAGGTACCAGATACCGTCCTCCACCCTGTTGGCCCACGGAGCCAGGGTGATGCCGGCGGCTCCGGGGGAAATCTCGGCATCGCCGTAGGTCTCGGTCAGCTGCACTCCGGCCCTGCTGTAGAGCCGCAGGCCGGCCGCCAGCTCGGTAATGACGGCGAGCGCGTCACCCCGCCTGAGCTCGTACTGCCGCCCACTTGCGTACGCCCGGAACTCGGAGGGGACGCTGGAATCCGGGATTGAACCTGTTGTCATGGGCACCACCGTACATGGCGCGGTACCGGCAGTCCCAACATCCGGCAATTGTTATCTTTTGTTTGAAACTATTCTTTTTTGAGCGAACCATGCAACAATTGTGATAACGACGGCGACGCACTGCAGGAAGGAGGATCTGATGCTCGCGGCACAACGGCAACACCTGATCCTCCAGGAGGTCCACAGCGAGGGAACAGTGCGGGTTGCCACCCTCGCTGCGCGCCTGGACGTCTCCGAAATGACCATCCGCCGTGACATCGATGTCCTCGACGCCGGCGGATTCGTCCTGCGCGTCCATGGCGGAGCGGCCAGGACGGACAGCTTCAGCGCACTGGAACCCGGGTTTGCCAGCAAGTCCACGCGGGGGCTCCCCGCCAAGGCTGCCATCGCGGAGGAAGCCATCAGCCTGGTCCGGCCGGGGATGACCCTGCTCATCTCAGGCGGCACCACCACGTTTGAACTGGCCCGGATGTTGCCACGGAACTTCGATCTGACCGTAGCCACCAACTCGGTCATGGTGGCGAACTCGCTCGCGGCTGCTGATCCTGCCGGGGACGGGAGAATCCGGACCCTGGTGCTCGGCGGGGAACGGACGCCATCCGAAGCGCTTGTGGGGCCACTGACCGTCCGGGCCGTCAGCACCCTTGCCGCCGATCTTTGCTTTATGGGCGCCCACGGGCTGGATCCCCAGGCCGGACTGACCTCGCCCAACCTCCTCGAAGCCGAGGTCAACGCCGCCATGATCACAGCATCCGGACGGCTCGTTGTCCTCGCGGACTCCAGCAAGTACGGCCTTATTGGCCTGGCCGGCATATGCCCGCTGTCCGCCATCCACACCCTGGTGACGGACAACGGACTAAGTCCGGCCTCCCTGACTGCCCTCCGACAAACCGTTCCCGACGTCCGGACGGCAAGGATTCCAGACGGCCGGGACGGTCCTGCGAAACCAGCCACTGCCTCCGCGGACCGCGACACACGGCACTCCCAGCCACCAGCACCCAAAGGAAAAACGCCATGACAGGTATCACCAGCACCAAGCTTTCCGACGGCCGGGAGCTGCTCTATTTCGACGACGCGGCAACGCCGAAGCCACGGACCGCGGAAACCACAACTGACCGCCGGCCCCTTCCGGAGCGGGGCGAGCCAGGCGAAGTACGGTTCGATGCCCTCACTGACGAGTGGGTGGCCGTGGCTGCCCACCGGCAGGCCCGCACGCACCTGCCGCCCGCGGACCAGTGCCCCATTTGCCCCACCACAGCGAACAATCCCTCAGAGATACCAGCGCCGGACTACGACGTTGTGGTGTTTGAAAACCGGTTCCCTTCCCTGGGCCCCGCCGTGGGCCCGGTACCGGCCGCCCCTGAATGGGGAACCACCGGCCCGGCGTACGGGCGCTGCGAAGTGGTGTCGTTCACCCCGGACCACACTGGATCGTTCAGCGGTTTGAGCGAGGCCAGGGCGCGGACAGTTGTGGAGGCCTGGGCACACCGCACCGAAGCGCTCAGCAGCCTGGCGGGGATCAAGCAGGTGTTCCCGTTTGAAAACCGGGGTGCCGACATCG
Organism: Arthrobacter sp.; assembly: GCA_036566705.1. Taxonomy (GTDB): domain Bacteria; phylum Actinomycetota; class Actinomycetes; order Actinomycetales; family Micrococcaceae; genus Arthrobacter. The sequence continues at coordinate 2,632 of DATCVX010000238.1, forward strand.
GCGTGACCCTGCACCACCCCCACGGGCAGATCTACGCCTACCCCTACGTCACGCCCAGGGCCGGTGTCCTCGGCGCCGCGGCACGCAAGTTTTACGATAAGTCGGACGGGCGGCAGACCCTCACGGGGTCGCTGCTGCGGGCCGAACGGGAAGACGGGAGCCGGATGGTGATGGAGGGCGAAAACTTCAGCGCCTACGTTCCCTTCGCTGCCCGCTGGCCGCTCGAGATCCACCTCGTGCCGCACCGGCAGGTACCGGACCTGGCCGCCCTGAGCGGGGAGGAAAAGGATGAGCTGGCGCATGTTTACCTTGATCTGCTCAAACGCCTCGATGCCCTGTACCCCACGCCTACGCCGTACATCTCAGCCTGGCACCAGGCGCCCCTCGATGACCTCCTGCGCCCTGCAAGCTACCTGCACCTCCAGTTGACATCACCGCGCAGGGCGGCTGACAAGCTTAAGTACCTGGCCGGATCCGAGGCCGCCATGGGCGCCTTCATCAACGACACCACCCCCGAAAGCGTGGCGGAGCGGCTCCGGGCCGTGACGGTCCCGGAGTCCGCCCCCTCCCCCGCAGCCACTACAGCCCTCCCTCTGGGGGCCCTACCTGAAGGAGCACACGCGTGAGCGCCGCACCTGATCCGCTGACAACACCGGCACCGCCCAGCACGGCGGACCTCGCCGCCCGCTTTGAGCGGGAGTTCGGCAGGCTTCCCGACGGCGTCTGGCAGGCACCGGGCCGCGTCAACCTGATCGGCGAACACACTGACTACAACGAGGGGTTTGTGCTTCCGTTCGCGATTGACAAGACCGCACGCGTGGCCATCGCCGTCAGGGCGGACTCTGAGGTCCGGCTCCTGTCCACCTACGGGGACCAGGGCATGGTCACCGCCGGCCTTGGCACCCTGGACGCCGCTGCAGCCAAGGGCTGGACGAAGTATCCGCTCGGCGTCATCTGGGCCCTGCAGGAAAGGGGAATCGAAGTTCCGGGCCTGGACCTGCTGCTCGATTCCAATGTCCCCCTCGGCGCCGGCCTCTCCTCATCGCACGCCATCGAGTGCGCAGTCATCTCAGCCCTCAACGATCTGACCGGTGCCGCGCTGGAACCCGAGGAAATGGTCCTCGTCACCCAGCGGGCGGAAAACGATTTCGTTGGCGCCCCCACGGGCATCATGGACCAGTCGGCGTCACTGCGCGGATCCAAGGGGCACGCCGTGTTCCTTGATTGCCGCGACCAGAGTGTCCAGCTGGTTCCTTTTGAAGCCGAGCCTGCCGGCCTGGTGATGCTGGTGATCGACACCAAAGTCTCCCACTCCCACGCTGACGGAGGTTACGCCTCCCGCCGGGCCTCCTGCGAACTGGGTGCTGAGGTTCTGGGTGTCAAGGCGCTCCGCGACGTCCGGGTGGAGGACCTGGAAGAAGCCGCCGGGCTTCTGGACGAGGTCACCTACCGGCGCGTACGCCATGTGGTGACTGAAAACGACCGTGTGCTGCAGACGGTCGAGCTGCTGGCGGGCGAGGGCCCTGGCTCCATCGGCGCCCTGCTGGACGCCAGTCACGCCTCCATGCGCGATGACTTCGAAATCTCCTGCCCCGAACTGGACCTTGCCGTAGCGACGTCGCGTGCCAACGGGGCAATCGGCGCACGGATGACCGGCGGCGGCTTTGGCGGGGCGGCCATTGCCCTCACTCCGGTGGAGGTCGAGAATCAGGTGCGCGCCGCCGTCGAACGCGCTTTCGCCGAGGCCGGGTACAAGGCACCTGACATCTTCACTGTCACGCCGGCCGCCGGAGCAATGCGCCTTACGTAAGGCGCTTCCAGGCACAAAGAAGAGGGTCCGCGCCGGTGCAATGCGCACCAGGCGGGGACCCTCTTCTTTGTGTTGGAATGACGACGGCGGACGCCGGCTTGGGTGCTAGTCGTCGCCGCGCAGGATGGCGAGCAGGCGGATGATTTCCACGTAGAGCCAGACAAGGGTAACGGTCAGGCCAAATGCGGCGGTCCAGGAGAAACGCTGCGGAGCGCCGGCCTGGACACCTGCCTCGATGCTGGTGAAGTCCATGACCAGGGAAAATGCGGCCAGGCCAATGGCAAGGACGCCGATGACGACGCCGATGATGCCGCTGCGCAGACCGAAGGGCTCAGTGGTCAGGCCCGTGATCATCATGACGAGGTTCACCAAGGAGAACAGGGCGTAGCCGGCCAACGCGATCATGAAGAACTTCATGGCCTTGGGGGTGGCCCGGACCTTGCCGCTCTTGAACAGGAGCAGCGTCACGGTGAAGACGGACAGCGTGCCGATAACGGCCTGAAGCCCTACACCCGGGTACATGGTGTCCAGGACGCGGGTCAGTCCGCCGAGGAAAAGACCCTCGAGGCCTGCATAGGCCAGGATCAGTGCCGGCGACGGCTGCTTCTTGAACGTGTTCACGAGCGCCAGGACGAAGCCGCCCAGGGCGCCCACGATCATCAGCAGGCTCGCGAGTCCCATGCTGACGAACAATGTCACCGCGGCACCGGCGAGCAGCACTCCGAGGCAGGCGGCAGTCTTGACGATGACGTCGTCATACGTCATCCGGCCGGTGTCCGCCGGGCCCGCGGCCGGCTGGTTGTACATCTGCTGCAGCTGCTCGTTGGTCATGTTCTGCTGGGCGTAGCCGCCCTGGCCGTCCATAACCTGGCCGGGCGCGCGGCCATACGACTGCTGTCCGTACGGCTGGCCATAGGGCTGCTGGCCATAAGGGGCCTGCCCGTAGGGCGCGTGCGGGACAGGCGGCGCCTGCGTTGCTCCACGGAAGTTCTTTCCGTTGAAGATCGGGTTTCCGCCAAGTGCCATTGCTGGTGTCCTCCAAGTAAGGGATCGGTGTTGAACCTTATGATTCACGTTACCAATTCCCACGGACTGGCGCCGCCAAAAGTTCCCCGCCGTTATGGACGCAACCCAACTGTGACATGGGATGTTGCATGCGGCCGGGTGTCGAAATGCTTTCAACGCAGACCGACTGTTAAGAAATACCGGGGATCAACAAAAGTTTCTTTAGGAATGCTAAAGCTGGGCGGGGGCGCCGCTACACAGTTGTTATCCGATCGCGACCCAGCGGCCGCTTTTGGCGGCATTCATTGCCTCCTGCGCGCTGTAACATAAGGCCAAGCCGGGTGATGGAAATCACAGATTCGCAGCGTTTTCCGATGTCAGTACCGCATCACTGTCCGCCCCGGCTACGTTCGCAGCGGTTGCAAAGGCGCAGCCGAGACCACCCCCAAGTGGAGGTTTTTCAATTTGAGAAGTACATCCAAAGGCCTGCCGCAGCAGCGGCGCGTCGGATTGCTGAAAATGATGGGGGCCATCTCTGCGTCCATCCTGGCAATCCTGCTCGTCGTTGCGCCGGCGTCACAGGCCACTTCCCCGTCACCGACACCATCCCCGTCGAACACGACATTCCAGAACAACATCAGCGGCTTCCTGCGGGACGACGCCCGGGCGCCTATCGCCGATGTCAAAATCACCGCCAGGAGCGGGGACTTCGAAGGGACTGCGACATCCGCTGCAAACGGGTCCTGGAGCATCGGCGTCCCGGTTCAGGGCACCTATGAGATCGAGCTGGACGAATCCACCCTGCCGGAGGGCATCAAACTTGCCGACGGCCAGGAGAACCCCCGCAAGGTCACGTTCAGCCAGACTTCCAACCTGTCGGTGATTTTCGCCTTCGGCGAGGGCATCGTGATCCAACAGCAGGATTTCGGCCAGAACCTGCTCAACAGGCTTGTCGCCGGGCTCAGCTTCGGGCTCCTGCTGGCGCTGGCCTCCGTAGGGCTGTCCCTGATCTTCGGGACCACCGGCCTCACCAACTTCGCGCACGGCGAGATGGTTACCCTCGGCGCCGTCCTGGTCTTCGGATTCAACGCCGTAGGCCTTCCGTTCTGGCTGGCCATCATCCTGGCCCTCCTCGGCGGCGGATTGTTCGGCTACGTCCAGGACGCTGGCCTGTGGAAACCGCTGCGGCGCCGCGGGACAGGCCTTGTGCCCATGATGATCGTCAGTATTGGCCTGGCTCTGGCCGTCCGCTATGTCATCCAGTTCTACTTTGGCGGCGCCACGCAGCAGCTGCCTTATGCACAGAGTTCGGAAATCCAGATCGGGCCTGTCTCCATCTCGCCCAACAACCTCTGGTCCCTCATCATCAGCGCCGTGGTGATTGCCCTGATCGGCATCATCCTGCTGAAGACCCGGCTGGGCAAGGCCACAAGGGCAGTGGCCGATAACCCTGCCCTGGCCGCTGCCTCCGGCATCGACGTCGACAACGTGATCCGCATCGTGTGGGTTGCGGGCGGGATGCTGGCCTCCCTGGGCGGCATCCTCTGGGCCTACTACCGGCCCGGCGTCACGTTCGATATGGGATCACAGATCCTGCTGCTGATCTTTGCCGGCGTTACCTTGGGCGGACTCGGCACTGTCTTCGGCGCACTGATCGGTTCCATCATCGTCGGCATCTTCGTGGAGCTGACCACCGTGTTCGGCCTCGCCGCCGACCTCAAATACGTGGGAGCACTGTTCATCATGATTGTTGTCCTCTTGTTCCGGCCCCAGGGCATCCTGGGCCGACGCGAGCGTGTGGGTTAGGAGACAGCCATGGACTTCGGATTCATTTTTTCAAGCGCTGCCGGGGAACTGTTCAGCCCGACGACGGCGGCGTACGCCCTTGCCGCCCTCGGCTTGGCGGTTCACTTCGGCTACTCGGGCCTGCTGAACTTCGGCCAGGCGGGCTTTATGGCCGTCGGCGCCTATGGCTTCGCCATCTCCACGCTGACGTTCGGCGTGCCGTTCTTTGTCGGCCTGCTCATTGCCATCATCTGCTCGGCGATCTTCGCGCTGCTGCTCGGCATTCCCACCCTGCGGCTGCGCGCAGATTACCTCGCCATTGTGACTATTGCTGCCGCGGAAATTGTCCGCTACATCGTTACCACCAACCAGCTCACGTCGGTGACCGGATCCGCCAACGGCCTCGCCGCCTTCGAAGGCGGGTTCTATGCCATGAACCCCTTCCCCGAAGGGTCCTACCTGGGCATGAATAACCGGGACTTCTTCATCCGCTTTGTGGGCTGGGGACTTGTCATCGTCTGCTGCACGCTCGTGTGGCTCCTGATGCGCAGCCCGTGGGGCCGCGTCCTCAAGGGCATCCGCGAGGATGAGAACGCCGTCCGTTCGCTCGGTAAGAACGTCTATGCCTACAAGATGCAGGCGCTGGTCATCGGCGGCGTGCTCGGGGCCCTGGCCGGCATGGTCTTCACCCTTCCCCGCGGTGCTGTCCAGCCCGCAAACTACGGGACGGAGCTGACGTTCTTCCTCTACACCGTCCTGCTTTTGGGCGGGCTCGGTACTGTACTCGGCCCGGTAGTTGGCGCCATGATCTTCTGGGTTGTCCTTTCCCTCACCCAGGGAATTCTCTATGGCCTGATCGAGTCGGGCGCAGTCACGTGGCTCAACACGGTCCAGGCGGGCCAGTTGCGTTACATCCTGGTAGGCATCGCCCTGATGCTGCTGATGATATTCAGGCCTCAAGGCGTCTTTGGCAATAAGAAGGAGCTGGCGTTCGCATGAGCAAACACAGCGAAAATTCCGCCGCGGCATCCGCAGAGGAAAACATCGACTACATGACTGACCAGCGGCCCATCGCGGTGGGGGAAAGCACTCCCGGGTGCAAAAAGCGCGATCCCATCGTGGTGGCCGAAAACGTCACCCGCAGTTTCGGGGGAATCAACGCCGTCGACGTGGAATATCTTGAAATTCCCCGGCACAAGATCACTGCCCTCATCGGCCCCAACGGTGCCGGAAAAACCACGTTGTTCAACCTCCTCACAGGTTTCGATACACCAAACTCCGGCAAGTGGCAGTTTGAAGGCAACAGCCTTGCCGGGGTCTCGCCCTACAAAGTGGCTCGAATGGGCATGGTGCGCACCTTCCAGCTCACCAAAGTGATGGGCAAACTCACTGTCATGGAAAACATGCGCCTGGGAGGGTCCGAGCAACCAGGCGAGCGGCTCTCCAAAGCACTGTTCAAGGGCCTCTGGGGCGGCAGGGAAAAGGAGATCACGGCTCAGGCCGACGTCCTGCTGGCAAAGTTCAAGCTGGATGCCAAAAAGGACGACTACGCGGCGTCGCTGTCCGGCGGTCAGCGCAAGCTGCTCGAGATGGCCAGGTCCCTGATGGTCAGGCCCAAGCTGGTGATGCTGGACGAGCCGATGGCAGGCGTTAACCCAGCACTTACACAATCCCTGCTGGACCACATCAAGAACCTCAAAGCCGAAGGCATGACAGTGCTGTTCGTGGAGCACGATATGAATATGGTGCGCCATATCGCCGACTGGGTGGTGGTGATGGCCGAAGGCAAGATTGTCGCCGAGGGTCCGCCGGGAGAAGTCATGAAGAACCCCGCCGTGATCGACGCCTACCTGGGCGCCCACCACGACGTTGATCTGGGTGACGCCGAAGGCATCAAGGAACTGGCGGCCGAACTTGTGGCCGATGAAGAGTCAATCGTCGGCACCGAAGACGCCGGCATCATCGCCATCGATGTCGTTGCCGCCGAGAGCGATGAGACCGCCCGCAGGAAGAAGGACAACGAATGAGCGCCACCAGCGCGGCCCCCGCCGCAAGCAGCGCAGCCTCCAGCGATTCGGTGGTCAAGGTGACGGATCTTGTCGCCGGGTACCTCCCCGGCGTGAACATCCTGAACGGCTGCAGCATCGAGGCCCGGAAGGGCGAACTGATCGGCATCATCGGACCCAACGGGGCCGGCAAGTCCACGCTGCTCAAGGCAATGTTCGGCCTGGTCAAAGTCCATTCCGGCACCGTGGTGGTGCGCGGACAGGACATCACCGGATTGAAAGCCAACAAGCTGGTCAGCAAGGGCGTGGGATTCGTCCCGCAGAACAACAACGTGTTCGCCACCTTGACGATCGAGGAGAACATGCAGATGGGCATGTTCCAGCGTCCCAAGGATTTCGCCGAGCGCTTCGACTTTGTCACCAGCCTGTTCCCCGAGCTGGGCAAGCGCCGTGCGCAGCGGGCAGGCTCGCTCTCCGGCGGCGAACGCCAGATGGTGGCCATGGGGCGTGCGCTGATGATGGAGCCCGCCGTCCTCCTGCTCGACGAACCGTCCGCAGGGTTGTCCCCCGTCAAGCAGGACGAGACGTTCCTCAGGGTCCACGAGATCAACCGGGCCGGAGTCTCCGTGATCATGGTGGAACAAAACGCGCGCCGCTGCCTGCAGATCTGCGACCGCGCGTACGTGCTTGACCAGGGCCGGGACGCCTACACAGGCACCGGCCGGGAGCTCATGAAGGATCCCAAGGTGATCCAGCTATACCTGGGAACCTTGGCGGACGAGGTCTAAGGGGCAGGCTCACTCCGAAAGGGCCGTCACCGCTGGAATCAAACCAGCAGTGGCGGCCCTTTCGCGTGTTTGTCGTTCATCCCCTGTCCCACAAATACTGAAGCCCCCGTCCGGTGTGGACGGGGGCTTCAGTGGTTGTCTTAGAAACGGCTTACAGCTTGCCGAATTCTTCCTTGGACGGCGTGTACTTGTTGTCGTCCTGGTACTCGTAGATGCCGATGTAGGCTTCCGTGGGGTCGCCGGCATCGGAGAAGGTCACCGGACCGGACTGGCCGTCGTAGTCGATGTCCTTGCCCTGGCGGAGCAGGGTAACGCAGGACGGGAAGTCGTTGCACTTCTCGCCGGCTTCGGAAACCGCCTTGAGCTGTGCGGCGACCTCAGTGCCCTTCGTGCTCTTGGCCGCCTCGGCCGCAAGCGCTATCAGGTTCACCGCGTCATAGGATTCACCTGCGTAGCTGTAGTCCTTCAGCGCGGGGTCGACAGCCAGCAGCTTCTTCTTGAAGTCCTCCTTGGCGAACGTACCCGGAATGGTGCCTTGGGCACCCTTCAGGGTTCCAGCCTGGAAATCCTTGCTGTAGTCCGAGGTGTTGCCGTCCACCAGGAACATCTGGGTGGGCTTGACGCCCTTGCCCGTCATGAGCGGCACGATGCTCTTGGCCTGGTCAAAGGTGATCAGGGCAATGGCGTCAGGCTTGGCCGCAATGACTTTGTCCACCTGGCTGCTGAACTGCGAGTCGCCCTCATTGAACAGCTCCTCGGCGACAACAACACCGCCTGCGGCCTCGAACGCAGCCTTGACGTTCTTCGCCAGGCCCGTCCCGTAGGCGTCGTTGAGAACGATCATGCCCACTGTCTGTGCGCCACAGGTGGCCATGTAGTTGCCCAGGACCTTGCCCTGGAGCACATCCGAGGGAGCGGTGCGCCAGTAGAGGCCCTTGTCGTCCCAGGTGGTGAAGTCCGGCGAGGTGTTGGCGGGCGAGAACTGGATGACGCCTGCTCCTGTGATCTGGTTGATCACGGTCTTGGAGACGCCTGAAGAGGCAGCACCGATAATCGCGCTGACGCCCTGCCCCAGCAGGGCGGTAGTGGACTGGGTGGCAATGTCGGTCTTAGTGTCGCCGGAGTCGCGGTGAATAACTTCCACGGGCTTGCCCAGGACACCGCCGGCATCGTTGACTTCCTTGATGCCAAGGTCAACGCCGGCAATTTCGGGTGGCCCGAGGAATGCAAGGGACCCTGTGGTGGGGAGCAGCGAGCCGATCTTCAGCGGGGTGTCCGTAATGGTTGTCGCTGCAGGTACGGACCCGCCGCCACCTGGCTTTGACGTGGCGCCTCCGGTTGCACTGGGTGCGGGGCAGGAAATTCCGGTTGCTGCGGTGGTGGTTTCCGTCGAGCTAGGGGTGGAGGTGCCACCACAAGCTGTAGCCAGAAAGGCGACGCCGACGCTAAGCGCTGTGAGCTTTGCGAGACGGGGTGCCGCCGGGGAAAGTGAAATCATTGACAATCTCCTGGATCGAAAGGTGCGAACGGCCTTTGACGCGGATGATCAG
>DATCVX010000239.1:0-2246 GCA_036566705.1 Arthrobacter sp.
CTCCGAAGTGCAGGGCGGCTACGAGGCGGCCCGCCGGATCCTGGCCCGCCCGGACCGGCCCACCGGGCTGTTCTGCTACAACGACCGGATGGCCATGGGCGCCTACCGGGCCGCGGCAGAGCTTGGGTTGTCCATCCCCGCCGACCTGTCCGTGGTGGGCTTCGATGACCAGGAACTCATCGCGGCAAACCTGTACCCGGGCCTGACCACGGTGGCCCTGCCGCACTACGAAATGGGTGCCTGGGCCGCCGACAACCTGATCGACGCCATCGAGGGCAAGACGGACCTGGCCCTCATGGCGCTCCACCCCACCATCCTGGACTGTCCGCTGGTGGCCCGCGACTCCGTGGCGGCGCCGCCGTCGTGATCCCGGGTCCCGTTCCCCGGACCCAGCAAGTCCTCCCTACCGACCACACCAGAGCAAGGATCCAGCACCATGTCCAGCCGCCTTGATGACGCACGCCCACAACCGGCCCCGCCGCGGGAAGTCCGGCCCCAGGTTGTGCTGCCGCAGCAAGTCCATGCCGCGACTCCGCACCTGCGTCCGGCCCTGCACTACACGGCGCGGGACACCTGGCTCAATGACCCCAACGGCCTGGTGTTTTACCGGGGCACCTACCACCTCTACTACCAGAACAACCCGTACGGGAACGTGTGGGGCAACATGTCCTGGGGCCACGCCACGTCCACCGACCTGGTGCACTGGACCGAGCAGCCCGTGGCCATCGCCTGTGACGACGCCGAAGACATCTACTCCGGCAGCATCGTGGTGGACCACGCCAACAGCTCGGGCTTCGGCAGCGCCGAAAACCCGCCCCTCGTGGCCATCTACACCAGCGCCTTCAAGCCCGGCACCGCCCATGAAGGCACACAGGCCCAGTCCCTGGCCTACAGCAACGATGCCGGCATGACCTGGACCAAGTTCGCGGGCAACCCCGTGCTGACGCGCGGCTCAGCGAACTTCCGCGACCCCAAGGTCTTCAGCTACCCGGGCCCTGACGGCCCGTACTGGGTGATGGCCGCCGTCGAGGCAGGGGAGCAGACTGTGGTGTTTTACCGCTCCACGGACCTGCGCGTGTGGGATCTGGCCAGCGAATTCGGGCCGGCCAACGCCGCCGGCGGCGAGTGGGAATGCCCCGATATCTTCCCGCTGCCCGTGGACGGCGACCCGGGCCGGACCAAGTGGGTGCTGGTGGTCAACGTCAACCCCGGTGCAGTGGCCGGCGGCTCCGGCGGGCAGTACTTCGTGGGCGACTTCGACGGCTCCGCCTTCACGCCCGATCCGTCGTCCCTGCTGGACTCTCCGGTCTTTGGCACCACCGCCACGGACCTGGGCCGGCTGCGCGAATGCCGCTGGCTGGACTGGGGCCGTGACTACTACGCCGCCGTTTCGTTCAGCAACGCTCCGGACAACCGGCGCCTCATGATCGGCTGGCTCAACAACTGGGACTACGCCAACACCCTGCCCACCTCCCCCTGGCGGTCCGGGATGTCCCTGGTCCGTGAGGTCACGCTGGAAACGGTGGACGGCCGCCCGGCACTGGTCCAGGCCCCCGTCCTTCCGCCCCTTGACGCCGTCCAGTCCCTGGGCGGCGGGGAGCTCCGCGGCACGCTCGCCTTGCCTGGGGTCCAGCCAGGCAAGGCCCAGGTCATCGACGCCGAGATCCTCCCCGGCACCTCGGTCCGGTGCGGCTTCCGGCTGTGGGAGGATGCCGACGGCGGCGCCGCCGTCCTCTCGTACGATCCCGCCGCCGGGGTGCTCAGCCTGGACCGCACCGCGGTGGGGGACACCGCCTTCCATCCGGCGTTCGCGTCGGTGGAGTCGGCCCCCGTCCGGCTCGAGGACGGCGCGCTCACGGTTCGCGTCGTCGTCGACCATTGCTCGGTGGAGGTTTTCGCCCAGGGCGGCAAGGTGGTCCTGACGGACCTGATCTTCCCGGGCCCGGGAAACCACGGCGCTTCCGTCTTCGCCGAGGGCGGCACGGCCACCCTTCGGAAACTGGCTGTGCACGCGGCCGTCTGACCTGCGGCGCGTCCGTCCTGGCCTCCTGCACCCCGCTACGCCCAGAGGGAACTTTTGCGCCATACCGTGCGTGATTTACTCGGAACGGTGTATAGCTAGAACCTGACGCAGCACCACACGCGCGCAGACCACTCGCCGTGCAGCACTACCAGGAGGGACGGGGCGAATCCCCGAACAGATGAAAGCTAAGAGTTTCTTCAAGGGCCCGGGCATCTGGATCGTT
>DATCVX010000240.1:0-2820 GCA_036566705.1 Arthrobacter sp.
CGCCGACGCATGGCTCATGCAGACGGCCCAGCTGGCCTGGCGCACGCGGGTGCTCGCCCGGCTCACGGCCGACCTTCGCGGCCGGATGTTCACGGCCGCCGAGGACGAGGCTGTTCGGGTGTTCGCCGCCAACCTGCGCGACGTCCTGTTGGCCGCACCGGCGGGAAACCGCGCCACCCTGGGCCTGGACCCGGGGCTGCGAACCGGCGTCAAGGTTGCCGTGGTGGACGGCACGGGCAAGGTGGTTGCCACCGATACCGTGTACCCGCACGCGCCGGCGCGGAAGTGGGACGAGGCCCTGGCCACCCTGGTCCGGCTGGCACAGAAACACAACGTTGAGCTCGTGGCTATTGGCAACGGCACGGCGTCCCGCGAAACTGACAAGCTGGCCGCCGAACTGATCAAGCTGCTGCCTGCCGCGGAAAGGAAGCCGCAGAAGCTGGTGGTCTCCGAAGCGGGGGCATCCGTGTATTCGGCGTCCGCGCTGGCAGCCGCGGAACTGCCCGGCATGGATGTGTCCCTGCGCGGCGCCGTTTCCATCGCCCGGCGGTTGCAGGATCCCCTGGCCGAACTGGTGAAGATCGATCCGAAGTCCATCGGCGTGGGGCAGTACCAGCACGATGTCACGGCAGCGAAGCTGGACCGCAGCCTGGACGCGGTGGTGGAGGACTGCGTGAACGCTGTGGGCGTGGATGTGAACACGGCGTCGCCCGCGCTGCTGAGCCGCGTAGCCGGCGTGGGGCCTTTGCTGAGCGAAAACATCGTAGCGTACCGGAACGAACACGGCCCGTTCGCCAAGCGCAGTGACTTGAAGAAGGTGCCCCGGCTCGGGGCCAAGGCGTTTGAGCAGTGCGCGGGCTTCCTCCGGATCACCGGGGGAGCAGAACCGCTGGATGCGTCCAGCGTGCACCCGGAGGCCTACTCGGTGGCACGGAAGATCCTGGTGGCGGCCGGTCCGGCGCCGGCGTCGTCCCTGGACCCCCGGGCGTTCGTGGACGGGACCTTCGGGTTACCCACTGTCCAGGACATCCTGGCCGAACTGGATAAGCCCGGCCGGGACCCGCGTCCCGCGTTTGCCGCGGCGACGTTCTCGGAAGGGATCGAGAAGATTTCAGACCTTGTGCCGGGCATGGTGCTTGAGGGGACGGTCACCAATGTGGCCGCTTTTGGCGCCTTCGTGGACGTCGGCGTGCACCAGGACGGGCTGGTCCACGTGTCTGCCCTGGCCAACCGCTTTGTCTCCGATCCGCGCGAGGTGGTGAAGTCCGGCCAAGTGGTGCGGGTCAAGGTCCTCGAGGCTGATCCCGAGCGGAAGCGGATATCCCTGAGCCTGAGGCTCGACGACGAGCCGTCACCATCCGGGGGCCGGGGAGGCGGTGGACGCTCCGACGCGGGCCGCAGTGGCGGTGCCGGCGTTCGTTCGGAAGGGGGCCGCGGGGATCGCGGGCGGCAGGAAAGTGGCCGTGGTGCCGGTGGGCGTCCGGAAGCTGGCCGTGGTGCCGGTGGGCGTCCGGAAGCTGGCCGCCAGGATCGCGGGAAGACCCAGCAGCCAGCCAACGGCAGGCCTGCCGTGCCTAAATCAGCCCCGAAGCCGGCGCCCGTGAACACAGCCATGGCGGAGGCGCTTCGTAAGGCCGGTCTCGGCAAGTAAGGCGTTAGGCAGGCCAACGTGCGGTTACTGCTCGCGACTGGTTGGTCGTCGGGCCACTGTGGCCGGGCTTAGTGCTGCCTGACCCACTTCGGCAGGGGATCTTTGGGCAGAGTGTCTTTGGGCAGGGTGTCGTTGGGCACCGCATCTTCAGACAGCGGGTCTGCAGGCAATAGACATTCGGACTGGATGTCTTCGGACACGACTGGGCCACGTTCCCCGTGTCTTAACTGGTCCAGAATTTGTGGTGGCCACTGGGGTGGTTCCCAGTCCTCGTGTTCGCTTTGGTAGCGGCGGCCGGTGGGTGAGATCCAGCCGGGTGGTTCGTCGATGCTGGCGCCGGTGGGTGTCCATCCGGTGGTGTGTCTCAGCCTATGGTGCTTGGGGCAGGGCTGGCCGAGGTTGCTGATGCCGGTGGTGCCGCCGTCGGCCCACGCGAGGATATGGTCCGCTTCGTTGTCCAGGGACTGGTTGCTGCAGCCGGGGAACGAACATTTCCCGTCCCGGAGTCTGAGCCATTGGCGCATGGCGGCGGGAATGCGGTAGCTGGTCCGTCCGATTTCCAGCGGTGCCCCGTCGCGGGGGTCGGTGAGGACCCGGTGGAACGAGTTGGCGCCATGGCCGAAGAGGCTCCGCGCCATCGAGGCGGGGATGGGTCCGTAGCCGTCGAGGGTGGCCGGTTCGTCGGTGAGGCCCATCAGAGCGAACACCGGCACCGTTACCAGGACCTGGGCGGCCGGCGAGGGCACGCGGCCGGCATCGACCCCGTCCGAGACCGTAAGGCGGCCCGCCACGACATCGCTGCCGGTAGCCGCGTCGGTGGCCTGAACACCACCAGCCACACCATCATTGCTGGTGCTGGTGCTGGTGCTGGTGCTGGTGCTGGTGCTGGTGCTGGTGCCAGCGCTGGCGCTGGCGCTGCTGCCGCTGGTTTGGTCTGCGCTGCCGTTCATCGGACTGCTGGTGGCGAAGCCCGCGCTGAGTAGCAGTTTCGCGGCGACGTCGGCGCGCATTTGGGTGATCGTGCGGGTCTCGGTGGGGCCTTGGAGGGCACGGGCGGCGGCGGTCATGCGGTTCCAGATCCCGGCAGCCTGATCCGCCGGGAGGTACGCCGAAAGCCAGGCCATCCCGTCCCGGTCCGGGGCGTACTCCAGCCGCCGGTCCAGGACACT
>DATCVX010000241.1:0-20229 GCA_036566705.1 Arthrobacter sp.
GTGCGCGGGCTGACCGGGCTCCGCCGCGACCCGGGCGAGGAGGTCCGCCGCGCGCAGCTGGCCGGTGAACCCACCCCTCCGCCGGAGGCCTGGAATGAGGAGGTTTCCCGCCGCCTGCACCTCATTCCGTCGTGGAACGACTACTCCTTGAGCCAGCTGAGCGCCGACGGATTCGAACTGCGCAAACGCACTGCGGCGGGGCACGCCTGGGTGGGAATTTCGGGCGGGACCCGGGCTGCCGGATTCTGTTCCGTGAGCGATCCCCGCGGCGGGCTGGGCGTGGGCATCAAGGACTTCTGGCAGTCGCATCCGGGCCAGCTGGACATCCGGGACGCGGCCACGGATGAGGCTTCGCTGACGGCGTGGCTGTACTCGCCGGAGGCCCAGCCCATGGACCTGCGGTTCTATCACGACGGCCTGGGCCAGGACACGTTCGAGGAGCAGCTCGAAGGCCTAGAGATCACCTACGAGGACTATGAACCCGGGTTCGGCAACCCCACCGGCATTGCCCGCACACATGAGTTAACTCTGTTCGCCTACGGTTCCACCCCCGCTACGGAAAGCCTCGCTGCCGATGCCCAGGCCGCGTCCGTTCCGGCGATGCTGCAGGCCACCCCGGAGTACCTCCACTCTGCCGGGGTGTTCGGCGACTGGGCACCGGTGGACCGCAGCACCCCCGCGCGGGCCGAACTCGAAGACAGGCTGGACTTCCTCTTCGACTTCTACGCCGGCCAGGTGGAGCAGCGCCGCTGGTACGGGTTCTGGAACTACGGCGACGTGATGCACACCTACGACTTCGACCGGCATGTGTGGCGGTACGACGTGGGCGGCTACGCCTGGGACAACTCCGAACTGTCCCCCGACCTGTGGCTCTGGTATTCCTACCTGCGCTCCGGGCGGGCCGATGTGTTCCGGTTTGCCGAAGCCATGACCCGGCACACCGGCGAGGTGGATGTCTACCACCTGGGTCCGTGGAAGGGCCTCGGCTCCCGCCACAACGTCCAGCACTGGGGCTGCAGCGCCAAGCAATTGCGCATCAGCACCCCCGCCTACCGCCGGTTCTACTACTACCTCACGGCGGACGAACGGACAGGGGACCTGCTCACCGAACTGGTGGACAGCGACCAGAACTTCCTGGGCCTGGACCCGGTCCGCAAGGTACGGCCCGACGCCGACACGTACCGGCCGGACCGGAACGCCCTCGGCGTGGGGCTGGGCACGGACTGGGGTTCACTGGCGGCCACCTGGCTGACGGACTGGGAACGCACCGGCAATCCGCGCTCCCGCGACCGGCTCCTGGGCACCATGGCGGACATCGGCGCCCTGAAGTACGGCTTCCTCACGGGTGAGGCGCTCTACGACCTGGACAAGGGACGGTTCGACGCCGGACGGGAACGGATCCAGGTCTCGCACCTTTCGGCCGTGTTCGGGCTGGTGGAAATCTGCAGCGAACTGGTGGACCTGGTCCCGGACGAGGGCTTCGAGGCCGCATGGCTGCAGTACTGCCGGCTGTTCCTGGCAACGGAGGAGGAACAGACCGACGCCGTGGGGCAGCCGCTGCCCGGCATCTACCTGACGCAGGCCCACAGCAGGCTCAGCGCCTACGCCGCCGCCCGGCTCGGCGGCCCTGGCCTGGCGGCCCGCGCGTGGGAGAGCTTCGCCGAGGGCGGCGAGCATCTGAACCATGAGTCGGCCTTCACCCTGCGGACCATCGAGCCGCCACACGTCCTGCTCCCGGTGGACGAAGCACCGACAGTCTCCACCAACGACGCCTCCCAGTTCGGCCTGGCGGTGATCCAGAACCTGGCGCTGATCGGCGACCACCTCCCCCGCTGAGCAGCGCCCCGGGTCCACCCTCCCAAGCCAGCCCGCCTGCCGTCGTCGTCCTTTCATCCAGTTCCAGGGCCCCTGGACGGGCTCTGGCCGAGCGCTGCTTCGGAAGGTATGGTAAGCATGCTGATGAATTTCTTGGTTCTTCATCAGCTCCGGTTCAAATCGAAGGAGACGTTGTGAGCACGAAAGTGGAAAAGCGCATTCTGGTGAACGTACCGGTCAGCACGGCCTACAACCAGTGGACCCAGTTCGAGGAATTCCCCCACTTCATGGGCGGCGTCAAGAGCGTCAAGCAGCTCAGTGATGACCGCCTGGAGTGGGTGGCCGAGATCGCCGGCGTCCGGCGGCAGTGGACCGCAAAGATCCTGGAGCAGATCCCCGACCGCAGGGTTGCGTGGGCAGCCACCGAGGGAGCCACCAACGCCGGCGCCGTGGAATTCGAAGACGTGGGCGGCGGCCAGACCTCCCTGCAGTTAACCCTTGAATACGACCCCGAGGGTTTCATTGAAAAAGTGGGCGACAAACTCCACGTCGTTGACCGCCAGGCCGAGGCCGACCTGAAAAAGTTCAAGGAATTTATTGAGGCCGAGGGCTACGCCAGCGGCGCCTGGCGCGGCTCTGTCAGTGACGGCGCTGCCGTGGGCACCCCGGGCGTGGAGGACGCTGCAGCATCCCGCGGCGACTCCGGCAAAGCCGGCTTCTCCGGCACGGTGGCGGCAGCAGCAGGAGTGGCCGCGGCCGCAGGCGCAGCAGCGGCCATGAGCGCCGGAACGAACAAGGATGAAGGCCGCGACGCCACCACAACGGACGCCGTCCCGGTCGAGCCTGTCACCGTAACACCCATACCGGCGGAACCGGTTTCAACGGGTACGGCGGCGGATGCGTCAGTCGGCTCGCTCGCTGACCTTGGTGACGACAGGATCGGACACGCCTTCGACCAGACCAACGGACTGGTGGACACCGGGGGCGAGTCCGACGAAACCGCCGAAGGCGAGCAGCACAGCGCCGCCGAACGCCGCGAAGAGGATCACCGCCAAGGCGGGCTTCCCCCGGTGGGAGGGAACCTCGGCCAGCACTGACGGGCACCTCCGCGGGGCAATCCGCGGCTCTGGTTCCCTGCCAGCAACGGCGATATGTTAAGCCTGATGATGACCTCTAGGACTCTTCATCAGATTCGGTTCCAGTCGAAGGAGACGTTGTGAGCACGAAAGTGGAGAAACGGATTGTTGTCGATGTACCAGTGAGCACTGCGTACAACCAGTGGACCCAGTTCGAGGATTTCCCGCATTTTATGGGTGGCGTGGAAAGTGTGACCCAACTTAGCGATGACCGGCTGAAGTGGGTGGCCCGAATTGCCGGAGTCCACCGGCAGTGGGAAGCCAGGATCGTCGAGCAGGTTCCGGACCAAAGGGTGGCGTGGGCGTCCACCGAAGGCGCCACCAACTCCGGCACCGTGGACTTCACCGACGCCGGCGGGAACAAGACTGAGCTGGCGCTCACCCTGGAATACCAGCCCGAGGGCATGGTAGAGAAGGTCGGCGACCTGCTCCACGTGGTGGCCCGGCAGGCGGAACACGACCTGAAGAAGTTCAAGGAGTTCATCGAACACGAGGGCCATGCCACCGGTGCCTGGCGGAAGTCGGTCCCCGGAACTGCTGCAACTGACGGCGGACCCGCTGCCGGCACCACTGCCACCACGGCCACCACGGCCGGCGGGACCGCCGCGACGGAGCCCGGGTCGAACAGGTTCGCGCACCCGTTCGACCAGACCAACGGTTTGGTGGATTTTGAGGGCGAGTCTGATGAAACGGCCGAAGGTGAGAACTACAGCGAAGCGGAACGCAAGGCCCGCAACCGGGACGAGGGAAACATACCGCCCATGAGCGGCACGCTCGGCCAGCACTGAGCGAGTCCGCACTAACGGGACCTGCCCGCGGACGGCCACACCCGCCGTCGGACGCTTTAGACGCGAAAGCACTGCCCGCTTCCCAATGGAGGCGGGCAGTGCTTTCGCGTTTGACGGCTGTTACTGGCCGGCGCCGACGTACGTGACGGCGGGCATCGCCGGGGTTTCCATGCCTTCGCCGATGAAGAAGCCCGGGTGCGGCGGCTGGTTGTAGGCCACGTTTTCGCGGGCCACTGCCGTGCGGTACACGGGATCGTGCATCAGCGTGCGGAGCCGGACCTCGGTGGGAGCGGTGGTGGTGTAGATCCGCAGTTCGGTGCTGTCGGACGACGGGAAGGCCAGCTCCTCGCGCCAGTCACCCAGCAGGTCCGCCTGGAGCGACGGGTTGCCCTTGGTGTGGTTGTTGCTGCGGGCGCCGGTGGCGGTCAGCAGCCGGTCGCTGGTTTCGGTTTCCCAGTTCCACTTGGAGATGGTGGGCACGCCGACGCCGGCCGTCGCGTCGAAGTCGTGGTCCACGATCTCGCGCAGCAGGTCGCCGTCCCACCAGGCCAGGAAGTTGGCTGCCGGGATCTTCTCGGCGATCAGCTCGCCCTTGGCGGACATCAGCTGCCCGCGCGGGGAGTTCCAGGAGGCGTCGCCGCCCACAGCCCAGCCTTCGGCCCCGGCGTAGCGGGGATCGATGTCGCCGGCGGCTCCGCGGCCTGTGTCCTTGATGGCCGGAATGCTCCAGAGGACTTCACCGGTGGCGGCGTCGCGGAAGGTGGCACCGCGGTTGCCGCTCTGGCTCATGCTTTCGTGTACGGCGAACGTTTCCAGTCCGGGCCGGGACGGGTCGAGGTCGGACGTGTGGATGGCGTCACCGTGGCCGAGCTTGGTGTTGTAGAGCGGCTTGCCGTTGTCGTCGATGGTCATGGAGCCGAAGACGAACTCGTCCTTGCCGTCCTGGTCCACGTCGGCCACGGACAGGTTGTGGTTGCCCTGGCCCTTGTATTCAGCGCCTGCGACGTCGGAATCGAACTTCCAGCGCTGCACCAGCTTGCCGTCAACGAGGTCGTAGGTGACCAGGACGGTGCGGGTGTAGTAACCGCGGCTGAACATCATGGAGGGGTGTTCGCCGTCGAGGTAGGCCACGCCGGCGAGGAACCGGTCCACCCGGTTGCCGTAGCTGTCACCCCATGCGGCCACCGAGCCGCGCGGCGGGTCGTAGGCGACGGTGTCCATGATGGTGCCTGTCTCACCCCTGAAGACGGTGAGGAACTCGGGTCCGGAGAGCACGTAGCCCGCACTGTTCCGGTAGTCCGCAGCCGGGTCGCCGATGACCGTGCCGGCGGCATCCGTGGCGCCGTCCGCCGTCTTCAACGACACTTCAGCCTTGCCGTCACCATCGAAGTCGTAGGCCAGCACCTGCGTGTAGTGCGCACCGGCACGGATGTTGCGGCCGAGGTCGATCCGCCACAGTTTGGTGCCGTCCATCCTGTAGGCGTCCACGTACACGTTGCCGGTGTAGCCGGACTGCGAGTTGTCCTTGGCGTTGGACGGGTTCCACAGTTGGATGATCTCGTAGGCACCGTCACCGTCCAGGTCAGCCACGCTGGCGTCGTTCGCCGTGTACGTGTAGGCCTGCCCGGCGGGTGTGACGCCGCCCGCCGGCTTGTCCAGCTTGATGGCCCGGTAGTTCCGGGCCATCGGCGAGAACTCCCCGGTCACCACCTGGTCCAGCCCGTCGCCGTTTCCCACGGCACGGATGGTGTACTTCGAGTTTGCCGTTCCAGCGGGGTCGACATACGTCGTGCTGTTGCGGACAGGGTCCGCGGTGAGCTGGACGCCGTCGCGGATCACGTGGAAGCCGATGCTGTCCGGGTCCAGGCCCAGCATGCGCCAGCCGAGAGTGACGCCCTGGTCCGTGAGGACTGCCACCGGAGCACGGTCCAGGCTTTCGACCTGGCGCTTCTGCACATTCAGGCCGGACTGCTCCGGGAGCGGCGGGAGGGTGGGGGCGGCCTGCGCCAGCGGAAGGCCGGTGAAGGCCAGGGCTGCGGCAGCCAGGGTTGCCGCAGCTGCGAGGGGCGCGGCCTTCCGGGGTTTGGTGTGGGGGGAACATTTCACGGGGTATGCCAAAAGAACATCTCCTTTGATGCTGGCGGCAGCTGAGTTTGCCGCACAATGCGTTTTTGTAACGTTTCATTTTAATACCGGGTCGGGACCCTCCGGGATTTCCGGACGTCCGGCGTGGGGTTAGAAAGCGCTTTCCGCCCTTAGGTTTATCAGCACATGACAAGATCGGTCAAGGCCTTTGTGAGGCAAAGTGGGAGAAATTGTTGTTTCGTGTGAGGCGTCGGGGTATCTTCCGGGGCCTGCGTGCGCGGGATTGCTGCCGAGCACAACAACCTGAACATGACCGGGCCGGCCGCTGCGGATTACATCATTTCCAGCGCCCCGGACCTGGTCTGAGGTTTCAGGACACCGCCGGATTATTCCCGCCAACGTCCTGAAATATCTCCGGCGGCACCGCTGTTGGCCCGGACATGACAACAATCGGAATCATCGGTGCAGGACATATTGGAAGCCAGGTAGCACGGAAGGCGGTGCAGCTCGGCTATGACGTGGTCATCAGCAACTCACGCGGACCGGAGACCCTCACGGCGCTGGTAACGGAACTGGGGCCGAAGGCCCGGGCCGCCACCCCGGACGAGGCAGCGGCGGCGGGCGATTTCGCCGTCGTCACCGTACCGCTGAAGAACTACCGGGACATTCCGGTGGAGCCGCTGGCCGGCAAGATCGTGATCGACACCAACAACTACTACTGGGAGCGGGACGGCCGCATCCCCGCCCTGGACAACGGCGAGGCCACCACCTCGGGCCTGCTGCAGGAACACCTGCCGGAGTCCAAAGTGGCCAAGGGCTTCAACCACATCATGGCCAGGGAAATCACCACCGACGGCACCCCGGCCGGAACCGAAAACCGCCGCGCCCTCGCCACGGCCAGCGATTACCCGGAAGCCGCGGAGCTGGTGGCCCGCCTGTACGACGAGTTTGGCTTCGACACCGTCAACATCGGGTTGCTGGACGAGAGCTGGCGCGTGGAACGGGACCGCCCGGCGTACGTGATCCGGCAGACCGAGGCCGAGCTGAAGGAAAACCTGGCCAACGCGCCGCGCACCATCTAACCCCGAGTCCGGCTGGCAGCAGACGTCGCGCGAAATCGGCTTTTCGACGACGTCTACTGCCAGTCAGTTGGGTTAAGGACCTAGAGGCGTGCCGGAACCAGGACCACCTCGTACGGGCTGGCCGGCTGCATGAACTGCGCGTTGACTGCTGCCAGCTGGTTGCCGAAAAGCGCGGCAGTGGCCGGGATGTCGAACAGCGGACTCGTGATGACATCCTCAATGACACCTGAAGAGAAGTTGTTGGCGAGGTCGATCCGGCTGATCTGGTTCGAGAAGTTCTGGACTGCCCACAGCCGCTGGCCCTGCACCAGGATGCCGTCAACGTTAGGAACGCTCACGCCCTCGACAAGGGCGCTGTCGCCGGTGTCCGGGTTGACCGTATAGATCTCCCCGTTGCCGGAGTGCGCCACAAACAGCACCCGTCCACCCTTCGCCGACGCAATGCCGTTGAGGTTGAACTGATCCCCGGCATCGGCCGCGGGTCCGCTCAGCGGAAGCGTCACAACATCCCCGAGGTCACCGTGGTGGCTAACAGGAACGAAGTACAGCTCGGCAGCGGCGGAGTTGGTGAACCAGGCGCCGTCCGGGGTGAGCGCGACGTCGTTGATGAAGCCCGGTGCGAGCGTGATCTCAGCAACCGGCTGGCGGGTCGCGGTGTTGTAAACATAGGCCTCACCCATGGCTCCGCCCGCCACGAACAACAAATTGCTGCCGGCATCAAACTTCATGCCCACGGCCATCCGGCCAGCAGGAGCGGCAATGATCTGCGCCGCGGTTCCCGTGCGGATGTCGCCCTGGAAGATGTCCCCGGTTGCCAGCTCCCCGGCGTAGAAAGTGGTTCCGTTGCCGGCGGCGACCCCCTCGGCGGAGTTGGCGCCGTCAAGCACGATGACGCCCGACGGCGGCACGCCGGTGGCGGGCAGGGCCGGAATGAGCAGTGCCATAAAAGCGATGAACGCGATGGCGGTACGGCGTTGTACTGTTCGGCGCATGATGCTTCCTCGATTGGACTGGTCCGCGCGGGGCAACAGGCGGCAGCTACAGGCGGGAGGCTCCGCACGATGGTCCTGCCAGTCTAGGCACGCCAACGGGCCCTGACCAGAGGGCACGGAAGAGCTGCGGAAACCCGCAGAGCGGCGCCCGGGACGCGTTGCGAACGGCGGCCCGGGCACCCTACGTCAGAGCGCGACGGCGACTGTCCGCCCGCCTGCCACCGTCACCTCAAACCGGGCAAATCCGCCGTCGGGCCTGGGAACCGCAACAGTCCTCCGCTGCCCGTCCTCTGCGGCAAAGGCACGGAACTCCAGGTCCGTGGCCCAGTCGTATTCGGGCCGGTCCGTCACGGTTCCCAGCGGCAGGACGGCCCCCTGCCTGACGTAGACGGCAGCTTCCAACACCGAGAATTCCCTGTGGTGCCATTGCGGTCCGGCCAGCTGCTCGCCGCTTTCCAGATGGGTCCAGGTACCGGCCGGAAGGTAGAAATCCACCCACCCGCCCGCGCCCATCACCGGCGCCACCAGCAGCTCCGGTCCCAGCATGTACTGCCGGTCGAGGTACGCGCAGGCGGGGTCCTCCGGGAACTCGAGGAACATGGGCCGCATCAGGGGCGAACCGGTCTGGTGCGCTTCCTCGGCCGAGGCCAGCAGGTACGGCATGAGCCGCATCTTCAGCGCGGTGAAGTGGCGGAGCACATCGGTGGATTCGTCGTCCACCAGCCACGGCACACGGTAGGAGTTGGAGCCGTGCAGCCGGGAATGGGAGGACAGCAGCCCGAACGCGATCCACCGTTTGAACAGCTCCGGATCCGGTGTCCCCTCGAAGCCGCCGATGTCGTGGCTCCAGAAGGCGAAGCCGGAGGACGCAAGGGACAGGCCGCCGCGGAGGGATTCGGACATCGCGGAGAACGTGGACTCGCAGTCCCCGCCCCAGTGGACGGGGAGCTGCTGCCCGCCGGCGGTGGCGGAGCGGGCAAAGAGCACAGCCTGGCCCTCACCGAGCTCCTTGGTGAGCAGATCGAACACCGTCTTGTTGTAGAGCTGCGCGTAGTAGTTGTGCATCTTCTGCGGATCGGACCCGTCGTGCCAGGCCACGTCCGTGGGGATCCGCTCGCCGAAGTCTGTCTTGAAGGAATCCACGCCCTGGTTCAGCAGGGTGCGCAGCTTGTCCTGGTACCAGGTCACGGCGTCCGGGTTGGTGAAGTCCACCAGCCCCATGCCGGCCTGCCACATGTCCCACTGCCACACCGAGCCGTCCGCCCGTTTCACGAGGAAGCCCAGCTCTTCGCCTTCGCGGAACAGGTGCGAGCGCTGGGCGATGTACGGGTTGATCCAGACACACACCTTCAGGCCGCGATCGTGCAGGCGCCGCAGCATGCCCTCCGGGTCCGGGAACGTGGCCGGGTCCCAGACGAAGTCGCTCCAATGGAAGGCGCGCATCCAGTGGCAGTCGAAGTGGAACACGGACAGCGGCAGCTTGCGTTCGGCCATGCCGTCGATGAAGGACATGACGGTCTTCTCGTCATAGTCCGTGGTGAAGGACGTGGACAGCCACAGCCCGTAGGACCACGCCGGAACCCGTGCCGGCCGTCCGGTCAGTTCGGTGTAACGGCGCAGGATGTCCTTGGGGGTGGGCCCGTGGATCACGAAGTACTGCAGCCGCTGGCCCTCCACGCTGAACTGCGTGCGGGACACCACCTCGGATCCGATCTCGTAGGACACACGCTCCGGGTGGTTCACGAACACGCCGTAGCCCGCGTTGGTGATGAAGAACGGCACGTTCTTGTACGCGAGGTCGCTCGATGTGCCGCCGTCCTCGTTCCAGATGTCGACGGACTGGCCGTTCTTCACCAGCGGGCCAAACCGCTCCCCCAGGCCGTACACGTTGGTCCCCACCCCGAGCGTCAGCTGTTCGTGGATAAAGTGACGGCCACCCTCGTCGGTGATGACGCCGATGCTCCGCGGCACCGAACTGGTCAGGAGCTTGCCGTCTCCCACAAAGTCCACGTTCCAGTCGCCCGTTGTGCTGATGCGTGCGGTGAGGCCGCCGGACGTGAACGAGGCCGTGCCGTCGTCGTCCGTGATTTCAACCTCCGCGCTGCCCTCCTTCAGCCCGAAGTGCGGGCCCTTGTTTACGCCGCCCTGGAAATGCTCGATGGTCACGCCGATGACATCCGGCAGCGGCGACTCGAAACTGATGGTCAGCTGCGGGCAGTTCAGGGCGTCGCCGCGGGACCGGATCTTCTGCGTGGGCGCGTAGACCGTGAGCGTATCCCCGGTGATTTCCACATCGGAAACGTCCCGCGGGTGAAGGGCGGAGAGGCCCTTCTTGTGAAGCCAGTAGCCGTCCGTGAATTTCATGCTGTTCCTCTGGTTCGGTGGTTCTTTAAGTTGGAAAGTTCCTGGGGCGCGGGTTCCTTGAGCACCAGCGCCCCGAAGGGTGGCAGGGTCAGCCGTTCACCGTGGGTTCCACCGGTGAGCAGGTCCACCGAGGCCCAACCGGGCTGCACCTCCTGTGGCTGGCCGGAGTGGTTGAGCAGGAACAGGTGTCCGCCGCGGCTGGCCGCCTCCACCTGGTCCGGCAGCGGCGCGGCCAGCGGATAGGCGATTCCCGCCGACTCCAGGGCATCCGCCACCACCTGTTCGAGTGCTAGCGGGGGAAGGTCGGCGCCCACATACCAGGAGTGCCCGGCACCGGTCTGGTTGCGTACGACGGCGGGACGGCCTTCCAGCCTGCCCCCGCCGAAGTGCGCCACCACCTCCGCCGTGCCGGAGTTCAGGGCCAGGTCCTCTACCCAGATCCGCGCCTGCCCGGCCGGGGCTTCGCCGAAGACGACGCCCACCGGGGCGGCGAGTGGCACCCACTCTTCGCCGTCGACCCCCAGCAGGTCCGCGAGCACCCCGGGGAAGCGGCCGGGTGCGAGGTGGCCGTTGTCATCTGCCACAGCACTGAACGGGCCCACCACCAGGTGGCCGCCGCCGCGCACGTACGCGCCCAGCCCGTCCGCGTGCTCCTTGGACAGCAGGAACAGGCTCGGCGCCAGGACCAGTGCAAACCGGCCCAGATCCGCGGAGGGGTGCACCACTTCAACGGCCAGGCCGCTCCTGTGCAGCGGCGCGTAGTACGCCTGGAGCTGGTCCAGGACCGCAAGCCGGTTGGTGGGGGTGTCTGGTGATTCGGCGGCCCACCAGCTTTCCCAGTCGAAGAGGACAGCAATCCTGGCTGTGGAGGGCGTCCCTGCCAGCTGGCGCAGCGACTGCAGGTCCTTGCCCAGGTCCGCCACCTCGCGGAAAACGCGGGTGTGTTCGCCTGCGAGCGGCACCACGGCCGAATGGAAGCGTTCGGCGCCGAAGCGGGACTGGCGGAACTGGAAGAAGCAGACACCGTCGGCGCCGCGGGCGATGGCCGAGAACGCGTCAATCCGGAGTTCGCCCGGCTGCTTGGGCACGTTGTGCTCCCGCCAGTTCACCCCCGAGGTGGCGGACTCGATGAGAAGCCACGGGGTGCCGCCGGACAGTCCGCGGCAGAGGTCGTGGGTCAGCGAACCGAACCGGTGCGAGTCCGGGTCCGCCGGGTCGGTGTACCAGTCGTTCGCCACCACATCCGTCTCCCGGGCGAAGGCGAAGTAGTCAGCCCCGCGGAAGAAACCCATCAGGTTGGTGGTGACCGGGCTGGCGGTGTCGTAGCGGCGGATAATGTCCCGTTCCGCACGGTAAAGGGACAGCAGCTGGTCCGAGGTGAAGCGTTGGAAGTCCAGGGACTGGCTCGGGTTGATGAGGTACGGCGCCCTCCGCGGCGGCAGGACTTCGTCCCAGCTGCCGTAGCCCTGACTCCAGAAGGAGGTGCCCCAGGCGCGGTTGAGTCCTTCCAGCGTGGCGTAGCGGCGGGTGAGCCAGCCTCGGAAGGCGAGCGCGGTTTCGTCGTCGTAGCTCACTTGTCCCAGCTCGTTGCCCACGTGCCACATCGCCACGGCGGGGTGGCCCGCGTACCGCTTTGCCAGCGACTCCGTGATGGCCGCGGCGGCCTGCCGGTACTTGGCCGACGACGGGTTGAACTGGTTGCGGGAGCCGTACCAGAGCGTGCGGCCGTCCGCGTCCACGGGGAGCGTTTCCGGGTATTCGTGCCCCAGCCAGGCCGGCGGCGAAGCGGTAGGCGTGGCCAGGCAGACCCGGATTCCGCCCTCGTGCAGGAGGTCCAGGACCCGGTCCAGCCAGCCGAAGTTCCGGGCACCCTCCCGGGGCTCCAGCAGGGCCCAGCTGAAGACCCCCACGGTGACCAGGTTGATGCCGGCTTCCTGCATGAGCCGGATATCCTCCGGCCAGCTTTCGGCAGGCCACTGCTCGGGGTTGTAGTCGGCGCCGAAGAGCAGTCCGGAACGATCCGTCAGGCTGGTCAGGCTGTGGCTGCTGGGATACATGGAAATCCTTGGTTAAATGGGAGGTATGGACAATCGAAGGCCTTCAACAACGGCGACCATCAATGACGTGGCCCGCGAGGCCGGAGTTTCCACCAGCACCGTGTCCTACGTGATGAGCGGGAAGCGGACCATATCGAAGGAAACCCGCGAAACTGTCGAAGCGGCCATGCGACGGCTGAACTACAGCCCGCGTTCCAGCGCCCGGGCGCTGGCCTCGAGCCGGTCCAACGTGCTGGGGCTGGTGGTGCCCCTGCGCGCGGACGTGAACGTCGGTGTGGTGATGCAGTTCGTCACGGCAGTTGTCACCACGGCCCGGACGTTCAACCAGGATGTCCTGCTGCTGACCCAGGACGACGCCGGCAGCATCGAACGCGTGACGTCCCAGTCCATGGTGGACGGGCTGCTCATGATGGACATCGAGGCCCGCGATCCCCGCATCCCGGTGCTGGCCAAGCTGCAGAAACCGGCGGTGCTGATCGGGATGCCGGATGATCCGCGCGGCCTGAGCTGCGTGGACTTCGACTTCGCCGCCGCGTCCCGGACCGCCGTCCGGCACCTGGCCGGGCTGGGCCACCGCGGCGTCGCGTTCATCGGCTCCCCGCCGGCGTCGCTGCGCCGGCACGCCACCTACGCGGACCGGGCCCTGAAGGGATTCCAGGATGCCTGCGCCGCGGACCACATCGCCCAGGTGGCCGTGTCCTGCGAGGCGAACTCCCGTGACCTGGCGAAGGCCCTGGACAAGGTCTTCGACGGGCCGGAGCCCATCACGGCGCTGCTGGTCCACAATGAAGGCCTGCTGCCGATGCTGCGGGAGAACCTGGCCGTCCGCGGCCTGGCCATCCCGGAGGACATCTCCGTCGCCGTGATTGCCCCGGCGGACGTTGCCATGGCCGCCGCCCACCCGTGGACCGCCGTCTCCATTCCCGCCATGGACATCGGCCGGGCGGCCGTGGAGATGGTGATGGACCGGCTCAGCCTGGACAAGCCGGCTGAGCTGCGGCTTATCGCGCCCACCCTGACGGACGGCGAGACCACCGCCCCTGCCCGGGCCGCCGTCGGACCTCCCGCTGCCAGGCGGTAGCAGCACGCGGATCATCCCTTCACCGCACCGATCATCACGCCCTTGGTGAAGTGCTTCTGCACAAACGGGTACACCAGCAGGATCGGCACCATGGCAAGGACGATCACGGCCATCTGGAGCGCGGGGGACGCCGCGGCGCCGTCGCCGACGTTGATCTGCCCGGGCACCGAGACGCCCTGCAGCACGTAGGAGCGCAGCACCACCTGGAGCGGGTTCATGGCGCTGTCGTTGATGTAGAGGACGGCGTTGAAGAACGCGTTCCAGTAGCCCACGCCGTAGAACAGCGCGATCACGGCCGTCACGGCCTTGGACATGGGTAGCACGATCTGGGTCAGCGTGCGCCATTCGCTGGCCCCGTCGATCCGGGCGCTGTCCAGGATGCCCCGGTCAATCCCCATAAAGAACCCGCGCAGGATGATGATGTTGAACACCGAGATGCAGCTGGGCAAAATCAGCGCCCAGTAGGTGTTGATCAGGCCCAGGCTGGACACCAGCAGGTACGCGGGGATGATTCCGGCGCTGAAGAACATGGTGATCAGCAGGGTGAAGAGGATGGGTGTGTGGGCGAACGAGCCCGGCCGGGACAGCCCGTACGCGCAGAGCACGGACACCACCATGCTCAGCAGGGTGCCGGTGGCGGTCACGCCCACGGAGACCAGGACGGCCCGGGTGACCACCCCGCCGCTGAGGATCTGCTGGTACGCGGCCAGCGTGATCTCGCCGGGAATCAGCACCAGCCCGCCGGCACGGGTGATGGTGGCCTGCGACGAGATGCTGGTCAGCACGATCGTGTACAGCGGCCCCAGGACAGCAAGGACGACGGCGGCGAGCACCACCACTTTGACGGTCTTCGCCACGCGCCCGGGTTCTTCGTCCCAGGCCGGCCGTTCCGGCCGGAGCCTCGGTGATTTTGAGGAGGCAAGGGCCTTGGTTGTTGTTGCGCTCATTTGGAATACACTCCGCTTTCGCCGAATATGTGGGCCACCTTGTTCGCCGCCAGGATCAGCGCCAGGCTGACCAGGCCCTTGATGAGTCCGGCCGCGGCCGCGTAGCTCCAGTCGCCGTTCTGCACACCGGTGTAATACACAAACGTGTCCAGGACCTCGGAGGCGTCCGCGCCCACGGCGTCCCGCTGCAGGATCATCTGCTCGAAACCCACGGTCAGAGAGTCGCCCAGGCGCAGGATCAGCAGCAGCACAATGACGCTGCGCAGCCCGGGGAGGGTCACGTGCCACATCCGCTTCCAGCGGCCGGCACCGTCCACCGCCGCCGCCTCGTACTGGGCGGGGTCGATCGCGCTCAGTGCCGCAAGGAAAACGATGATGCCCCAGCCGGCGTCCTTCCAGATGGCCTGGGTGGTGATGAGGAACAGGAACGTGTCCGGGTTGGTCATCACGTCCACGGCCTGCCAGCCGTTGGCACGCAGGGACTGGTTGAGCAGGCCGGCGCCGCCAAAGATCTGCTGGAAGACGGACACCACCAGCACCCAGGAAAAGAAGTGCGGCAGGTACACCACGGCCTGGATTCCCGCCCGCAGCCGGGGGTTGACCAGCGAGTTCAGCAGCATGGCCAGGGCGATGGGGATGGGGAAGAAGAACACCAGCTGGAACGCGGTGATCACAAGCGTGTTCCTGACGGCGAGCCAGAACTCCGGATCGGCGACCACCCGGCTGAAGTTCTCCATGCCCACCCAGGGACTGTCCGGGATGCCCACGTACGGCGAGTAGTCCTGGAAGGCCACCACGTTGCCCAGCATGGGCAGGTAGGCGAAAACGCCCAGCAGGATCACGGCCGGCAGGGCCATGAACACCAGCGAGCGGTCGCGGTTGAACCGGACCTTCAGTCTGGCGCGCGGACGGAGATTGCCGGCGTGGGGGCCGCCCCGCCGGCCGCCGCCCGGCTCGGGGGTGGAGGTCGACGCCGGACGCGTTGCCCGCGGTGCGCGCCCGGAAGAGGTCCCGGCGTCAGGTTTTGTCGGTGTCAGGGCGGATGCCCTGCGCTCGGTTCCGGTGGTCATGTTCCCCGCCATCCCTATGCCAGGAATCCGGCGTAGAACTCGCGGAGCTCGTCGCCGCCTTTGCTCTTCCAGGTGGCGATGGCGGTGTCGAGGTCGGACATTCCCTTGCGGCCGCGGATGATGTCCTTGGCGAGGTCCTCGAACGGCTTGCCGAGTGAGCCGAACTTGGCAGGTTCCTGGATCTGCATGCCGAAGAAGATGTCCTCCCGCACGTTCGGTGCCTGGCGGGCTTCCCATTCGGACTGGGACTGGACCAGGCCGGGGTACTGGACCTTGGAGTTCACGATCGGGGCGTTGACCAGGAACGCGTAGGTGCTGGTCACTTCCTGGGTCCCCTTGGCGGTGGCCTGCGGGATGCCCTGTGCGTCGCGGTTGTAGTGCACTCCTTCTACGCCGCTGTTGACCAGGACGTTCTCCTCGGTGCCGAACGGCGCGGCAATGAAGTTGGCCAGGGCCAGCATTTCCTCTACCTTGGCCGGGTCCGTCTTTTTGATGAAGCTGAAGATCGCTGCGGGTGAGGCGCGGAACAGGGTGGGCTTGCCGCCGTCGGGAGCGAAGTAGTCCAGGGGCTGCATGTTGAACCCGGGGTTGGACGGCAGGACGCGGGCCAAGGCCTCGTGCCAGCCGCCCATGCCGTCCGAGGTCATCAGGGAGGCGCCGGATTCGAAGCGCTGTTTGGCCTGCTGCGAGTTGCCGGCCACGGCGTCCGGGTGGACGGAGCCATCGGCGAACAGCTTGGCGGTCCATTCCAGGGCCGCGCGGTATTCGTCCGTTTCGAACTTGTTCTGGAGCTTGCCGTCCACCTTTTTCCATTTGGGGACCACACCGTGCATGATCTGCGCGCCGGTCCAGATGTCCTCCGAACCCCAGCGGTTCTTGGACGCGTCCGTGAGCTCCTTCGCCACGCTGCGGTATTCGTCCGCGGAGGTGGGCGGCTCGACGCCGAGTTCCTTGAAGAGGTCCGCCCGGTAGAAGATGCCGTCGGAGATCAGAACGCCCGGGTACGGCAGGCCGTAGAGGCCGCCTTCGAAACAGCCCAGCTTCCACGCGGCGGTGGGGATGTTGGCAAGGTTGGGATACTTCTTGACCTTGTCGCCGGCCAGGAACGGGGCGAGGTCGGTGAAGATGCTGGTGGCGGCCTGGCCGAAGCGCGGCGGCATGTTCCAAGAGGGGATGACCATCCAGTCGGGGACGTCCTTGGGCGAAGCCAGGACGGTCTGGATCTTGTCCGCGTAGGTGTTGCCGTCGTTGACCTGGAAGTTGATGGTGGCGCCCAGCTTTTCGTTGACGGCCTGGTAATAGCCGTTATCCGGCAACGCAGGCGGGACAGCCCACCAGGCAGGAGTCATAGCGGTGTAGGTTCCGCCGGCGCCGGGGGCGGCGGCCACCGACTTGACCAAGGATTTGGGGACGGACGTGAAGCCCGGCGTGGAGCCGTTGACGGACGGAATATCCGGCTTGACCAGGTCCAGCGGGATGTAGGAGGGGACCAGTTTGGCTACGGTTTCGGCGAGGCCGCCGGACGTGGTGGCCTGCGGGGCTGCGGCACCCGTGCCACAGGCGGTGAGGGCCGCCGGCGCGGCAGCCAGGAACACGGCGCCGCTGAGGATTCCCAGGAACGAACGTCGGCCGACGCCGGTGGACCCGGCCTCGGCGAGCAGGGCGGAACCTATTTTCTGGGGACGGCGGCCGCGTGACGGGTCCGCATGGTGACCAAGCATAATCAGCACTCCTTTGTGGTGGATCTTGCATCAGTGAATTCGAAGGTTTGTCGAACCGCTTCGATTAGGATCAGAGTAGAGCATCACCATTTCACCCGCAAGACTCAAACGTGTTGCGTGTCACAAAGAGCGGTGCCACACTGGACTTCGTTGCATTTGTAGAAGCGCTTAAACAACTTCGCCGTATAATCACAGCCGATTGGACCCTCCGTGCCCCCTGCCTCCTCAGCCACCGCCACCACCTCACAGGCGCAAGGCCTCCTGGACTCCCTCTCCCGCGACCAGAAGATCGCCATGCTCCACCAGCATGCGCCCGCCGTCGAAGCCCTGGGCCTGGCCCCGTTCCACACCGGGGCGGAGGCTGCCCACGGCGTGGCGTGGCTGGGCCCGGCCACCGTCTTTCCGCAGCCCGTGGGCCTGGCCGCCAGCTGGGACGAGGACCTGATCCGCCGGGTAGGGACCGCCGTCGGCCGTGAACTCCGCGGCAAGAAGGCCACGGATGCCGGCGTGGGCACCAACGCCTGGGCGCCGGTGGTGAATCCGCTGCGGCATCCACTGTGGGGGCGCAACGAGGAAGGCTTCTCCGAGGATCCGCACCTCACCGCCGCCCTGGCCGGGGCTTACTGCGCGGGGCTGAAGGGCGACCACGAACGGTTCTGGCTGACGGCGCCCACGCTGAAGCACTTCCTGGCATACAACAACGAGGCCGACCGGAACGTGTCCAGCAGCCAGCTGCGGGCACGCGTGCTGCACGAATACGAACTTCCGGCCTACCGGGGGCCCATCGAGGACGGCGTTGCCGGCGCTGTGATGCTGTCCTACAACCTGGTCAACGGCCGGCCAGCGCACGTCTCGGACCTCGTGGCCGGCGAGCTGCGGCAGTGGCGGAACGGGGAGGACATCACCATCGTCACCGACGCCGGCGCACCGTCCTCGCTGTACACCGCGGAGAAGTATTTCGACGACGGCCCGTCCGCCTACGCCGCCGCCCTCCGCGCCGGGGTGGACAGCTTCACCGAGGACAGCGACAACCCCGAGCCGTCCCTGAAGCATCTGCACGAGGCCCTGGACCGCGGGCTGATCACCGACGCGGACATCGACCGCGCGGTCCTCAGGCTGCTCACCCTGCGGGAGCGGACCGGCGAATTTGAGCCCGGCGGCGGCCCGTACGGCTCGCTCGGGCCTGAACTCGTGGGCGATCCGGCCCACGTGGCACTGGCCCGGGAAGCGGCGCGCAAGTCGGTGGTGCTGCTCCGGAACGGACCCGCTGCGGGCACAGACAGTCCCCTGCTTCCGCTGGGATCGGCGCCCGGAAAAGTCGCCGTGATCGGCGCCCTCGGTGCAACGGTCCTCACCGACTGGTACAGCGGCACCCTCCAGGACGAAGTCAGCATTTTCGAAGGCCTGTCCGCGCGGTACGGCGACGTCGTGGCGGAGGCCGGACTGGACCTGGTCTCACTCCGGTGCGTCCGGACCGGCACGTACCTCGGCGCCGGGGACCCGGAGACCACCCTCACCGCCGCCGCTGCAGCGCCCGGACCGGCGGAGACGTTCATCCTCAAGGACTGGGGTGGCGGCGAATGCACCCTGCAGTCCCCCGGCACCGGCAAGTTCGTGGCCGCCGATGGCTACTACCTGACGGCGTCGGCGGACCGGGTGGGCGGCTGGGTGGTGCAGGAAACGTTCCGGTTGCACACCGCTGTGGACGGGACGGTCTCCCTCCAGCACATCGCCACCGGGAAGTGGGTCCGGATTGAGGCACACACCGGCAGCGCCGCGCTGTCCGCCGCAACCGTGGAAACGGCCGACCGCTTCACCCTGCGGACCGTACGCTCCGGCCAGCAGGCCGCCCGGGACGCTGCCGCCGCAGCCGATGTCGCCGTCGTCGTGGTGGGAAATGATCCGCACCTGGGCGGCCGGGAAACCATCGACCGGTCCACCCTTGCCCTCCCCGAGCCCGAGCAGGAGCTGATCCGCCTGGTCCGGGAAGCGAACCCGCGGACCGTCCTGGTGATTGTTTCCTCCTACCCCTACGCGCTGGGCCCGCTGGCGGACACGCCTGCGATTGTGTGGACCTCGCACGCAGGCCAGGAGCTGGGGAACGGCCTGGCGGACGTCCTCAGCGGCGACTTTGAACCGTCCGGGCGGCTGGCACAGACCTGGTGGCAGCGCGATGCCGACCTGCCCGACATCATGGACTACGACCTCATTTCCTCGCGGGGCACCTACCTGTACAGCACCGCCGAGCCGCTGTACGCACTGGGGCACGGCCTCGGCTACAGCACCGTCAGCTACGAATCCGCGGCGCTGGCGGGCGGGGAGACAGCGGAACCCAGGATCGACGTGGTGGTGCGAAACACCGGCGCCAGGACCGCCCTCGAACTCGTCCAGGTCTACGCGGCCTCCCCCGGTCACCGTTTCGAGTTCCCGCGGCGGCTCCTGGTGGCGCACCGCCGGGTCGAGCTGGCACCCGGCGAGCGCAGGACCGTGTGCGTTCCCGTGCCGCTGGACCGGCTGGCCACGTTCAGCGTCACTGCAGGGCGGATTCTGGTGGAGCCGGGAACGTACGAATTGATGGCGGGTCCCTCCGCCAGCCGCCAGCCGCCTGCCGTTGGGCGTCGAGCTGGCGGTGACCGGCGAAGGAAGCGGTCCGCGCCGCCGCGGCGCCTGGATCCGCGCCGAGCTGTTCGACGAATGCTCCAACCTCGCGCTGGTGCCGGAAACGCCGTTGGCGGGCACCGCCGTCGCGCCCTCTTCAGCGCAGGAAAGCGCGACGGCGGTCTACCGCGGCTGGGACGGCGGCAGGCCTGGGCGGGTGGCGCTCCGGCTCACTGCCTCCGGCGCCGGCCGGGTTGTGGTGCAGCTGCCGGGACGCGGCGGCACGTGGACTGACGCGGCGGAGGCGCCAGTTGGTCCCGGGTTCGACGGCGAACTGCTGCTTGAGCTGGAGGCCAGTGGGCTGGCTGGCGGCGGTGACCTTGAGGCGGTGCGGATTGTCCTGGCGGGTCCGCTGACGGTGAGCGGGCTGCAGGTGACCTGATGCTCTCTTCAATTGTGCTGGTGTGAAGGCCATCATTGGAGCCATAGAGCG
>DATCVX010000242.1:0-1652 GCA_036566705.1 Arthrobacter sp.
TGGCGATGAATTCATGCAGCAGGTCCGCGGTGGTGGGATCCTCTTCATCCACCTCGTCATGCACCTTGCGCATGGTCCCGACTGCGGCCTCGAGGGCTGCGACGATCCGCTCGATGGCGTCCTTGGTGTTGATGAGTCCCTCAGGGAACTGGGCCAGGCTGGTGCTCTTGGCCACCGTTGAGCTGCGGCCGTCCGGAAGGGCATGCAGGGCCCGCATCCTTTCGGCCATGTCATCGGCGAACTGGCGGGCTGCGTCAACGATTTCGTCCAGCTGCAGGTGGAGGTCCCGGAAGTTGGTGCCCACGATGTTCCAGTGGGCCTGCTTGCCCTGGATGTGCAGCTCGATCAGGTCCGCAAGAACGGCCTGAAGATTGTTGGTCAGCGTCGGTGAAGCTTTCATGAATCCTCCTCGATTGGTCCAGTGATCCTGACGCTATCAGCCACCCCGGCAGCCCGGAACAAAATTTCTCAGTGAGCTTACTAATTTGGCATGGACGACATAAAAGAACGTGATTCATTTAGACCCTTGCGCGAAACCCCGGCACCGTCCATACTAAATGAACGTCATTCATTTAGTGACGGTCGTCTCACTGGAAGCAAGCACATGATTGAAATTTCCTGCCTCGACTCTCCCACCTCCCTGGCCCGGACAGCGCCGTCCGGACGCCCCGCCCTCCGGGTCGGCGTTGTGCAGCACCGCTGGCATGCAGACACTGCCGTCCTGCAGGCCGAACTCGACGAAGGCATCGGCCGCGCCGCCCGGCTGGGTGCCACTGTGGTGTTTCTGCCTGAACTCACGCTCTCCCGCTACCCCGCGGACACCCGGCCGGAAAATGACACCTCCCGGCCCGGAGCGGCGCGGCCGCGGCCGTCGGACACCGCCGAGGACCTGCTCACCGGGCCCACGTTCCGCTTCGCCGCGGCGTCAGCCCGCCGCCACGGCGTGGCTGTCCACGCCTCGCTGTACCAGCAGGCACCGGACCCGGACGGCCTCGACGACGGCCTGGGCCTGAACACCGCCATCCTCGTGTCGTCCGAGGGAGAACTGCTCGCCCGGACGCACAAGCTGCACATCCCGGTCACCGCCGGCTATTACGAAGACAAGTTCTTCCGCCAAGGGCCGGCGGCAGCGGATGCCTACGAGGTCCACGCGCCGGCGGAACTGGGCGGCGCACGGCTGGGCATGCCCACGTGCTGGGATGAATGGTTCCCGGAAGTGGCCCGCCTCTATTCCCTCGGCGGGGCCGAGATCCTGGTCTACCCCACCGCGATCGGCTCCGAACCGGACCACCCGGACTTCGACACGCAGCCGCTGTGGCAGCAGGTCATTGTGGGCAACGGCATCGCCAACGGCCTCTTTATGATTGCGCCCAACCGCTGGGGCAGCGAGGGAACCCTGGACTTCTACGGCTCCTCGTTCATTTCCGACCCCTACGGCCGGATCCTGGTCCAGGCCCCGCGCGACGAGTCCGCCGTCCTGGTGGCAGACCTGGACCTGGACCAGCGCCGGGACTGGCTCACGCTCTTCCCGTTCCTGGCCACCCGCCGCCCTGACACCTACGGCCGGCTCACCGAACCCGTACGCCGTGACCAGCCGCTTGGCGGCGAAGAGGCGGGGATCCCGACGTCGGCAGTGGACACCGGGGTGACCG
>DATCVX010000243.1:0-3467 GCA_036566705.1 Arthrobacter sp.
GGACGAGGTGGCCTCATCCAGGATCAGCACCGCCGGCCGGGCCAGGAACGCCCGGGCGAAGCTGATCAGCTGCCGTTGCCCGGAGGACACCCGGCCGCCGCGCTTGTTGACATCCGTGTCATAGCCTTCCGGAAGTTCGGAGATGAAGTCGTGGGCCCCCACCGCGCGGGCTGCTTCCTCGATTTCCGCGCGGGAGGCTTCGGGGCGCCCCAAGGCTATGTTGTCTGCCACCGAGCCGCTGAACAGGAACGCTTCCTGGGTGACCATGACGATGTTCCGGCGCAGGTCGGTGGTGCTGAGGCTGCGCAGGTCCACGCCGTCCAGCGTGAGGGAGCCGGAGGAGACGTCGTAGAACCGGGCGATCAGCTTGGCCAGGGTGGATTTGCCGGCGCCCGTCTGGCCCACCAGGGCAACGGTCTGTCCTGCGGGGATGTGAAGGTCCAGGGTGGGGAGAATGACCGGGCCGTCGCCGTAGCGGAACTCCACGCCCGTGAAGTCGATGGTGCCCCGGGCGTCCTTCAATGCCACCGGGTTCTTGGGCGGCCGCACAGTGGGAACCTCTTCGAGCAGCCCGGACACCTTTTCCAGGGCGGCCTGGGCGCTCTGGAAGGAGTTGTAGAACATGGCCATCTGGTCCACGGGCTGGAAGAACCGCTTGGTGGAGAGCATCAGCGCCAGCAGCACGCCAACGGCGAGGTCTCCGCCCAGAACCCGGAAGCCACCGAACAGCAGCACCACCGACACGCAGACGTTGCCGATCAGCACCAGGCCGGGCTGGAACACGCCGTTGAGGTTGATGGACCGCACGGTCACCAGCCGGTAGTCCTCGGACAACTGGCCGTAGCGCTCGGCGTTTTCGCCCTCCTTGCGGAAAGCCTTCACGGCGCGGATGCCGGTCATGGTCTCCACGAAGTGCACGATCAGCCGGGCGGACACCACCCGCGACTCACGGAAGGCGATCTGGGAGTGCTTCTGGTACCAGCGGGACAGGAAGTACATAGGCACGCCGGCGGCCAGCACGATCAGCCCGCTGCGCCAGTCCAGGGCGAAAACCGTGACGGCCGTGAAAATCATGAACAGCACGCCGGAGGCCAGCGAACTCACCCCCGAATCGAGGAGTTCGCGCAGGGCCTCCAGATCCGAGGTCTGCCGGGCGATGATCCTGCCCGAGGTGTACTTTTCGTGGAACTCCAGGCTCAGGCGCTGGGTATGCCGGAAGACCCTGACGCGCAGGTCCAGCAGCATGGCCTGGCTGAGCCTCGCGGTGGAGGTCACGTACAGGGCGGTGAGTCCCGCCGTCGCGATGGCGGCCGCCAGATAGGCGACGCCGGTGAACACGAGGGGGAGGTTGTCGCCCGCCTGCAGGGCCGGGAGGGCGTGGTCGATGCCGAAGGCGATGAGCGCCGGTCCCGCCACGCGGGCCGCCTGCGAGAGGACCACAGTGGCGATGGTCAGCCAGAACCTGAGCCGCACCGGACGGATCAGCAAGCCCAGCAGGGCGAGCGACCGGCGTCGTACGGCTTTGCTGTCGCCCTTGCTGAGGTGGGCGTTGTCCTCGTTGGCTGTGCCGAACGTTGCGGTGCTCATCGGATGATTTCCTTTGCCTCGGCGTCTGCCGCTTCCTCAAGCTCCGAGAGTTCCGAATCCAGGTCCCGGGGTTCCTGGTCCAGGCTGGCGATGACGTAGCGGTAGTGCGGGTTCTCCGCCAGCAGTTCGCTGTGCGTTCCGACCGCGGCGATGCGGCCGTCTTCAAGCAGGGCCACGCGGTCCGCCAGCGCCACGGTGGAAGGCCGGTGGGCCACGATCAGCGTGGTGGTGTCCCTCAGCACCGAACGCAGCCGCGCCTCGACGAGCTCCTCCGTGTGCACGTCAAGGGCGGAGAGCGGGTCGTCGAGCACCAGGACGCGTGGCCGGGCCGCAATGGCCCGCGCCAGTGCAATCCGCTGGCGCTGCCCGCCGGAGAGGCTCAGGCCTTCCTCGCCGATGAGGGTTTCCACGCCCTCAGGGAGCGAGTAGGCGAAGTGGGCCTGGGCGACGTCCAGGGCCTCGTCCAGGGCCTCCTCGGTCCGGTCCTGCGCGCCGAGCAGCACGTTGTCCCGGACAGAACTGGAGAACAGGGTGGTGTCTTCGAACGCGACACCCACTACGCGGCGGAGCTCTTCGACGTCGAACTCGCGCAGGTCCACGCCGTCGATGGTGATGGAGCCGTCCGTGACGTCGTACAGCCGGGGGACCAGCTGGATCAGCGCGCTCTTTCCGCTTCCCGTGATGCCCACCACGGCCATGGTCTCGCCCGGCAGGACCTCCAGGCTGATCTCCTTGAGGATGGGTTTGTCCGGGGCGTCCTCAAAGGCAAACGTTGCGTTGTTGAACCGAAGGGCGCCGCGGAGCTGGGAGGGCCGGCGGGGTTCGGGGGGACTGGTGATGGTGTTGGGCGAATCCATCACTTCGAAGTGGCGGTCGACGGCGGTCTTGGCGGTCAGTGCCATCGCCAGCAGCATGCCGGAGAACTCTACAGGCGAGGCGATGACGGCGGCGGTGGCGAAGAAGGCCACCAGGGCGCCGATGCTCAGCTGGCCGCTGGCGCACAGCATCACACCCACCACCAGCCCTGCGCCGAGGGCGAGCTCGGGCAGCAGGGTGACCACCATGGTGAACGTGGCCTGGTGCCGGGCCTTGGAGATCTCTGTCTGGCGGAGTTCCTCGGCCTGCTCATTGAAGTTCTCCAGGGCCTCGCGGCTGCGGCCGAACGCCTTCAGGACGCGGATGCCGTGCACCGATTCCTCCACGGTGGTGGCGAGGTCGCCGGCCTGGTCCTGGCTGCGCCGGGCCACCTTGCTGAAGCGGGTCCGGAACCGGAAGCCGTAGGCCATGATGGGAACCGCCGCGGCGAGGAAGATCAGGGCCAGCTGCCAGCTCATCGAGAACATGACTGCGATGCCGATGACCACGGTGAGGGTGGTGACCACCAGCATGATGGCGCCGAAGGCCATCCACCGGCGCAGGAAGTTCAGGTCGGTCATGGCGCGGGAGAGCAGCTGGCCGGAGCCCCACCGGTCGTGGAAAGACACGGTCAGATCCTGGAGGTGCCCGTACAGGGAGACCCGCATTTTGGTTTCCACAGTGGTGGCCGGGTTGATGACAAACTGCCGGCGGAGGGCCACGAGCACCGCCTCGGCGATGCCGAGGACCAGGATGATGATGGCGGCTACCCAGACGGAGTCCGGGGCGCCGCCGGCCTGGAGCGAGTCATTGATCAGGACCCGGAGCACCTGGGGGATGGTCAGCGCCACAACGCTGGCAAAGAGTGCACAGAGGAGCCCCATGATTAGCCGGGGGATGATCGGCCTGACGTGAGGATAAAGACGGCTGATGGATCTGAAAAATGAAGTCTGCTTGGCCATGCCCGCTTCTCAAGCTCTAAAACGAATGTAGTTTCCCGTAGCAACTACCTTATGCCATGGGGT
>DATCVX010000244.1:0-4768 GCA_036566705.1 Arthrobacter sp.
CTGCTGGGCGGCTTCATCGTGGACAGCCCGCTCGGCTGGCGCTGGACGTTCTTCGTCTGCGTGCCGCTGGCCGTCGTCGCCCTGATCCTGCTCCAGATCACGCTCAAGATCCCCCATGTCAAGCGCCCGGCCAAGATCGACTGGCTCGGCTCCATCCTCCTGACCTCCGGCGTGAGCCTGCTCCTGATCTGGGTATCGTTCGCCGGCAACCCGGACTACTACGACTGGTGGTCCTGGCAGTCAGGCCTGATGGTGGGCGGCGGCGTCCTGCTGCTCGCACTGCTGGTGCTGGTGGAGTCCAAGGTGGAGCAGCCCATCATTCCGCTGAAGATCATCTCCGAGCGGACCACAGCCCTTGCCATCCTGGCGTCGGTGGCGGTGGGCGTGGCCATGTTCGGCTCGTCGACCTTCCTGGGCCAGTACTTCCAGGTAGCCCGCGGTGCCACCCCAACGGAGGCCGGCCTCCTGACCCTGCCCATGATCGCCGGCAACCTCATCGGCTCCGTCGTGTCAGGGCAGCTGATCAGCCGCACCGGGAAATGGAAGCGCTACCTCGTGGGCGGCTCCATCCTGCTGATCGCCGGCCTCGGCCTCGCCGGCACCGTGGACCACACCACCGAGCTGTGGCTGACCGGCGTCTACACCGCGATCCTGGGCCTGGGGCTGGGCATGGTGATGCAGAACCTTGTCCTCGCCGTCCAGAACACGGTCAAGGCCACGGACATCGGCACCGCCAGCGCCTCGGTTGCGTTCTTCCGGTCCGTCGGCGGCGCGATCGGTGTGTCGGTCCTCGGCGCCGTGCTGGGCTCCCGGGTCACGCAGCTCGCCAACGAAGGGCTGGCCGCCGCCAACATTCCCGTGCAGGGCGACGGCGCCGGAGCCAGCATGGACCTGGTGGACCTGCCCGAACCCATCCGCGAAATCATGCGCGCCGCCTATGGCGACGCCACCGCGCAGATCTTCCTGATCTCCGCCATCATCGGTGTGGTCGCCCTCGTGTCCGTCCTGTTCATCAAGGAGAAGCCGCTCCGCCGCACGGTGGATATCCGGCCGGAAGCGGAAACCGGGGAAGCAGGCACGGCGCCGTCGGTGACGGCACCCGCGGCGGCGGAACGTACAACGGCGGCACGCACGACGGCGGCGCCCGGGCCGGGTGCCGAGGTCGACGTCGACGATATAGACCGGGAGTTCGTTGAGGTACTGCGGCGGCAGCGCAGCAGTGAAAGCGGCACCGGACGCGGTCCGGAGGCCACGTCGGGCGAGGTGGTGCCGCTGATCCTGGAGACCCAGCAGCTGCTCGCCAAACAGCAGGTGCAGCTGGCCGAGGCGATGTCGGCCGTCCACCGGCAGGCGGCGGTCCAGCAGGAAATTGCGGCCGAACAGGCGAAGGCCGCGTCCATGCTGAAGGCGGTTGCCAAGGAACTCGGCAAGGAGAGGAAACTGCAGAAGGCGGCCGCGTACTATCTCGCGTCAGGCGGCAAACAGCAGGGCCCGGAGACCGGCTCGTAGCACGCACAGCGGGGGATCACCTTATGCAGTACGCCGATCGGATGATCTTTGTGTGTGGATGTTTCGCACAGGCAACGGATTTCGTAGAGTGGGAAGGCTAAGAATGTCAGCCCGGGCTGCTAGTACTTACTCACACCATTTCGCGCTCTCTTCCTAAGGATCCGTGGGCATGCTTCTCACCCTCATACGGCGCTATTCCAAGCCGTATATGCCATACATCGTTGCCGTCATCCTGTTCCAATTGGCGTCCACCATTGCGGCGCTCTACCTTCCCAGCCTCAACGCCCAGATCATCGACGAAGGCGTTTCCCGCGGGGACACGGACTTCATTTGGCGCACCGGCGGGGTGATGCTGCTCGTCGCTTTTATCCAGGTCGGAACTGCGATCGCCGGTGTGTATTACGGCTCCAAGACGGCCATGGCTGTGGGGCGCGACCTCCGCCGCGGTGTGTTCCGGAAGGTCACCAGCTTCTCGGCCAAGGACGTGAACACGTTCGGCGCGCCCACCCTGATCACGCGCGGCACCAACGACGTCCAGCAGGTCCAGATGCTGGTGCTGATGGGGCTGAACTTCATGGTGGCCACCCCCATCATGTGCATCGGCGGCATCATCATGGCGCTCCGTGAGGACCTCAGCCTGTCCTGGCTGGTCTGGGTCTCCGTGCCTGTGCTGCTTGTCGTTGTGGGGTACCTCGTGGTCCGGCTGATGCCGCTGTTCCGGACCATGCAGAAAAAAATCGACCGCATCAACGCCGTCCTCCGCGAGCAGATCATCGGCATCCGGGTGGTCCGCGCCTTTGTCCGCGAACCCTATGAAACCGGCCGGTTCGGCGAGGCCAACAAGGAACTGACGGACGTCTCGCTGAAGATCGGTTCGCTCTTTGTCCTGATGTTCCCGGTCATCGGCATGATCCTGCACCTTTCCACGGCCGCCGTGCTGTGGTTCGGCGGGCAGCGGGTCGACTCCGGAGAGATGCAGGTGGGTGCCCTGACGGCCTTCCTGCAGTACCTGCTGCAGATCCTCATGGCCGTCATGATGGGCACGTTTATGGCCATGATGATCCCGCGTGCCTCGGTGTGTGCGGACCGCATCGGTGAGGTGCTCGACGTCGAACCCTCCATCCATGACCCGGAGCGGCCGGAAACCCCCGCCGCCCTGGCCGGCGTGGTGGAATACCGGAACGTCACCTTCGCCTACCCCGGCGCGGAGTCGCCCGTGCTGAGCAACATCAGCTTCACCGCGAAGCCGGGCGAGACCGTGGCGATCAT
This sequence comes from Arthrobacter sp., assembly GCA_036566705.1. Taxonomy (GTDB): domain Bacteria; phylum Actinomycetota; class Actinomycetes; order Actinomycetales; family Micrococcaceae; genus Arthrobacter. The sequence goes on from DATCVX010000244.1 coordinate 2,779, forward strand.
CGGCTCCACCGGCGCAGGAAAAACCTCACTCCTGTCCCTGCTGCCGCGGCTCTACGACATCGCCGAGGGGGAAGTACTCCTGGACGGCGTGTCCGTTGCCAACCTGGACCGGGCCGAGATCACCAAGCGCGTGGCCCTCGTGCCGCAGCGTCCCTACCTCTTCTCCGGGACCATCGAGCACAACCTGCGCTTCGGCAAGACCGAAGCCACCGACCAGGAACTCTGGGACGCGCTGGACGTGGCCCAGGGCGAGGACTTCGTCCGCGAGAAGAAGAACGGCCTGGACGCCCGTATCGCCCAAGGCGGCACCAACGTTTCCGGCGGCCAGAGGCAACGGCTCTGCATTGCCCGTGCCCTGGTCACCAAGCCCCGGGTGTACCTCTTTGACGACTCATTCTCGGCCCTGGACGTGGCCACCGACGCCAGGCTCCGCGCGGCGCTGAAGCGGACCACCGCCGACGCCACCGTCATCATCGTGGCCCAGCGCATCTCCACCATCACCGAGGCAGACCAGATCCTGGTCTTGGACAACGGACGGATCGTGGACCGGGGCACTCATGAGGAACTCCTGGAAACCTCGCCCACGTACCAGGAAATTGTTGAATCCCAGCTGAGCGTAGAGGAAATGGCATGAGCGCCCCCAAGAAGGACTCAACAGGCCCAACCACCCAAACAGGCCCGGCCACGTCAACTAAGGATTCCGCGGCTACTCCCGAGGTCATGGAAGACGACGACTTCTTCGAGGAGGAGTACAAGCCCTCGGAGGGCGACGGCGACATGTTCGGCGGCATGCCCGCCAAAAAAGCCGAACACTTCTGGCCGTCCGCCAAACGGCTGATGGGGCTGCTGAAGCCCGAAGCTGCCGGCATCTGGGCCGTGGTTGGCCTGGTGGTGGTCGCGGTGGTCCTGAACGTGGTGGCCCCCAAGATCCTGGGCCAGGCCATGGACGTGATCTTTGGCGGAGTGGTGGGAAAGCAACTCCCCGCCGGCGCCAGCAAGGACGAGTTCGTGGAGGGACTGCGCCAGCAGGGGCAGGACAACTTCGCGGACATGATCTCCAAGATGGAGCTGGTGCCCGGAAGCGGCATCGACTTCCAGAAGCTGTCCGTCCTCATTGCCATCGTGCTGCTGATGTACTTTGTGGCCAACATCTTCCTGTGGCTGCAGGGCTATGTCCTGAACCGGATCGTCATGAAGGTCATCCGGCAGCTCCGCGACGACACCGAGAAGAAGCTGAACCGGCTGCCGCTGAACTACTTCGACACCCGCCAGCGCGGCGATGTCCTCTCCCGCGTGACGAACGACGTCGATAACATCCAGCAGGCACTGCAGCAGGCGTTCGCCCAGCTGATCAACTCGCTGCTGACGGTCATCGGCATTGTGGTCATGATGTTCATCGTCTCGTGGCAGCTGGCGCTGATCGCCCTGATCGCACTCCCGCTGTCCGGGGTCGCTGCCGGGATCATCGGCTCCCGCAGCCAGAAGCTCTTTGCCGCGCAGTGGAAGAACACCGGGTCGCTGAACGGCCAGATCGAGGAGTCCTTCTCCGGCCACGACCTGGTGCGCGTCTTTGGCCGCGACGAGGACATGCTGGAGCGCTTCGAGGAACGCAACGAAGCCCTGTACAAGGCCAGCTTCGGCGCCCAGTTCGTCTCCGGCATCATCTTCCCGGTGATGCAGTTCGTCTCTTACCTCAGCTACGTCGGCATCGCCGTGGTGGGCGGCCTCCGCGTCGCCTCCGGCTCCATGTCCCTGGGCGATGCCACGGCCTTCATCCAGTACTCGCGCGAGTTCACCCAGCCGCTGGGACAGATGGCCGGGATGGCCAACATGCTGCAGTCCGGCGTGGCCTCCTCGGAGCGTGTCTTCGAATTCCTCGACGCCGACGAACAGGACGCCGAAACAGCCACCGACCACCTGCCGGCCAAGACCGACGGGCATGTGGAGTTCCGGGACGTCACGTTCAGCTACACCGAGGACAAGCCGCTGA
>DATCVX010000245.1:0-7278 GCA_036566705.1 Arthrobacter sp.
GTGATGTTCGCGCCGTCCTCGGTCCTCAACAGGTTTTCAAGCAATACCTTGAGGCTGAACGGAAGGTTTTCTGCACCTTCAACGGAGTTCAACCGGAAAATTTCGTATTCGGTTCCGGCTACATTAAGTTTGCCTTTTGAACCGAAGCTGTCCACAGTGCTCATCGCAGGACTCCTCTCGCAACAGTTTCATCTTTGTCGCGCGGTTGACCGCTTGCTAGTTAGGCAGGCCTAATTAGTGCAGGCCCTCAAAATTGCATGGGGTCACCCGTGAATACGGAGCGCGACGTGGGACTACTAAGGGCCATAGTAGTCCAAATAGTCAGGCTGTCAGCGGCCTGGCATCAGCAAAGCCACCGTCTCCAGGTGATGGGTGTGGGGGTAGAGGTCCAGGGCCCGCAGGCCTGCCAGGGACCAGCCTCCCTGCTGGAAGTAACCCACGTCACGGGCGAATGACGCCGGGTCGCACGACACATAGGCAATGGCCCGGGGACCGGCCTCGATCAGCTGGCCCACCACGGCTTTGCCGGCACCGGCACGGGGCGGGTCCAGCACCAGGGCGTCAAAATTGCGGGGTTTCTGGCGGAGGATACGCTCCACGCGCCCCTGGATGATCTCAACCTGCGGAGTTTCGCGCAGGTTCTTTCGGGCATCCTTGCTGGTGCCGGGCGCGCCTTCCACCGACAGCACCGAGCCGGTTTCGCCCACAGCATCAGCCAACGGAGCGGTGAACAGGCCGGCGCCGGCGTAGAGGTCGGCCACCACGGAACCGGGCGAAAGGAAGCCGCCATCGTGCAGAAAATCTGTGACGGCCCCCACAAGGGCTTCGGGCGCGTCGCGGTGGATCTGCCAGAATCCGGCGCCGGTAACACGGTAGTCATGTCCCGCGGCGGATTCCTGTACCCAGGTGCGTCCGCGCAGCTGCTGCACCTCATCGGTGAGGGGATCGAAGGTGGCGACCGAGACGTCGTCGGGAAGCTGGGCGGCAATAGCACTGAGCCGCTTGGGCTTGGTGCCGGGAGCGGGGGCCAGGAGCACCAGGGGGCGTGAGCCGTTGGCCGGCGCCGCCACTTCCACGCGGTCGATCCCCTGCAGGTCAATGTCCCACAGGCGCAGCCGGTTAATGCCGTCCGAGGCGAGCGGCATCTCCCGCAACGGAATGATGTGGTCGGAACGGTGGGCGTGCATGCCCAGCCTGCCGCCGGAGGTGACCGAGAAACTTGCCCGCGTCCGCCACCCGAGGCCGGTGCCGGCGTCGTACGTTGTGTCAGTACCCGCGCCGTTGCCGGCCACCGCCTCAACGGTGATGTCCCCGCCGGGGAACTGCCCGACGCCGGCGAGCCGCTGGAGCTGTTCGGTCAGGACCGCTGCCTTGAGGCTGCGCTGGCGCTCCAGGGAGATATGCCCGAATTCGGCGCCGCCCACCGGCGGATGTCCGTGGCTCCAGGCCCGGCGGGAGTCGGCGGCGTGCCAGAAATGCTCCACGCGGTCAGGCGACGTTTCAAGGACGTCCACCACGTCGGCCCGCCAGAATTTTGCTGATTCGCCGGCGTCGGTCAGGCGGACCCGGACCTTCTCGCCGGGGACCGCGTGCCGGACGAAGATCACCCTGCCTTCGTGCCGTGCCACGCAGTGGCCTCCGTGGGCCACCGGGCCGACATCGAGCACCAGCTCCTTAGGTTCCTGGGCGGAAGCGGACTGGGGGTGGGACTGGGTCTGGGAGCTCATTGGATATCCTGCAGGTTCTTTGCTTCTTCGGATGATTTCAGTTGCCACGGAACGCTGGCCACCATCACGCCAGGTTCGAAGTGCAGCCGGGTCTTGATGCGCAGGGCTGTCTGGTTGTGGACCAGCTGCTCCCACCATTTGCCCACCACATATTCGGGAATGTAGACCACGATGAGGTCGCGCGGGGAGTCGCGCCGCATGTTCTTGACGTACTCCATGATGGGCGTGATGGTTTCCCGGTAGGGGCTTGCCAGCACTGTCAGGGGCACGGGGATGTCCAGCTTTTGCCAGTCAGCCACCGTGTGGGCGGTTTCCTCGGCGTTAATGTCCACGGTGATGGCGTCCAGCCGCGACGGCCGCGACGCCCGCGCATAGGCAAGGGCCCGCAGCACCGGTTTGCGTACGTGGGAGACCAGCAGGACGGCGTGGACCCGGGTCGGCAGGGCACGCGGCGAGGAGTCCTCATCCACAGCCAGCTCCTTGGCCACGTTGTCATAGTGTGCGCGGATGCTCCACATGATCAGGAACAGGACAAACATGGCCAGCAGCGCGATCCACGCGCCTTGCTGGAACTTGGTGATCAGCACGATCACCAGCACCAGGGACGTCATGCCGAACCCGATGCTGTTGATGGTGCGGGACTTCGCCATCCGGCGTCGGGTGGCTTTGTCCTTGGCGAGCTTGAGGTGCCTCCCCCAGTGCCGGATCATGCCCAGCTGGCTGAGGGTAAAGGAAATAAAGACGCCCACGATGTAGAGCTGGATCAGTTTGGTGACGTCGCCGTTGAACGCGAGGATCAGTACCAACGCTCCGGCTGCCAGGGCGATGACGCCGTTGCTGAACGCCAGGCGGTCTCCCCTGGTCCGCAGCTGGCGGGGCAGGTAGCCGTCCTGGGCGAGGATGGAGCCAAGTACCGGGAACCCGTTGAACGCGGTGTTCGAGGCAAACACCAGGATCACTCCGGTGGCGGCGACCACGATGAAGAACAGGATTGACCCCGGGCCGAAGATGGTCTGGGCGATCTGGCTGATGGCCGGACTCTGGATGTAATCCTCCGGCAGCGGCAGGCCGTTCATCAGGAATTCCGTCGCCGGATCCAGCACAATGTGCACCTTCGTGGCGTTGGCCAGAAAGATGATGCCGGCCAGCATGGAAGAGGCGATGAGCCCGAGCAGCAACAGCGTGGTGGCCGCGTTCTTACTCTTCGGTTTCTGGAAGTTCGGCACACCGTTGCTGATGGCCTCAATGCCGGTCAGCGCGGCAGCACCGGAGGAGAACGCCCGGAGCAAGAGGAAGGCGCCGGCCAGGCCCACCAGCCCTTCGTCGAAACCCGGAGCCGGCACAATCTCGAAGGCCGCCGACGGCGCTTCGTCCAGCTGGCCGGTGGCGGCCTGGAAGATCCCCACGGCCGTCATGCCCAGGATGGAGGCCATAAAGATATAGGTGGGGACGGCGAAAACGCTGCCGGCTTCCTTGATGCCGCGCAGGTTAACGAGGGCAAGGATTACGACGCCGATGGTGGCGAACAGGGCCTGTTGCCCATGGAGGGACGGCACCGCCGTGGTGAGGTAGGTGGCCGCCGAGGACATCGAGACGGCCACCGTCAGGACGTAGTCCACCAGGAGCGCCGAGGCCACAGTCAGCCCGGAAAACTTGCCGAGGTTCTCGTTGGCGATCTCATAGTCGCCGCCGCCGGACGGGTAGGCGTGCACGTTCTGGCGGTAGGAGGCCACTACCGTCAGCAGCACCACCATCACGGCCAGGCCCACCCACGGCGAGAACGCCACCGCGCTCACGCCGGCGAGGGCAAGGGTCAGCAGGATTTCGTCCGGAGCGTACGCTACGGAGGACAGTGCGTCGGAGGCGAAGACCGGAAGTGCGATCCGTTTGGGAAGCAGGGTGTGGGCGAGCCTGTCGTTCCTGAAGGGCCGGCCCACCAGCACCCGTTTTATGGCGTTCAGCATTGTCAGCACATTTGTTCCTTGAGACTACTCACGACGCCCCACTTCTGTTGAGCACTAGAGCAACCTTACGACACTGCCGCCGGACCGGATCGGGAGCAGCCATTCCGCGGGGACCCATACTTCGAGGTGCCGGTCCAGTCACAGCGCAACAGGCTGTCACCGGACTAGACCACGCTGCTCCGCCAGCGGCCCGGGCCATCGGGTTTGGCCTGTCCCTGGACGTAAAAACGGTGCGAAGCAGGCAACTTGACTTGATTAGCAGGCACTGGAGTGTGCACCGCGGCACGGCAGGAAAGCGGCCCCGGCGGCCCTGATGGAACGCCCCCGGATTCCTCCGTGTGACGCCTGCATTTGCCTGAAAACGGGGTGTTTTTTCTCACTGCGCGGATTCTTGCACGCGCCGATGACCGGTCAATAGCGTGGCCACCACTGCCGGACAAACGAAGGACTGCCATGAGAACAGCACCTGTTGCGACGGAAATTTCCCACCCTGACGGCCGGGACGGAGGACCACGGCCCCGCATCCCTGTGCCGGGCGGACCCGCCCGCCGGCTGGCAGACGCGCTGCGGTACGACCTGCCGGCGTCGCTGGTGGTGTTCCTGGTGGCGGTGCCGCTCTCCCTGGGCATCGCGGCAGCCTCGGGAGCGCCCATCATGGCCGGCCTGATCGCCGCTGCGGTAGGCGGCATCGTGGCCGGAAGCCTGGGCGGCTCGCCGCTCCAGGTGAGCGGACCCGCGGCAGGACTGACCGTGATTGTGGCAGGGCTGGTTGACCAGTTCGGCTGGCCGGCCACGTGCGCCATCACCGCCGCGGCCGGGGTGCTGCAGGCACTGCTCGGCCTAGCCCGCTTTGGCCGCGTTGCCCTGGCCATCGCGCCGGTCGTGGTCCATGCGATGCTGGCCGGCATCGGCATCACCATTGTGCTCCAGCAGTTCCATGTCCTGCTGGGCGCCGGCTCCGCCAGCTCGGCGATCGGCAACATCACCGCCATCCCCGCCAGCCTGGCTGAACTCGAGATTGCCGCTGCAGGGCTTGGCATCACGGTCATCGGAACATTGCTGGTCTGGAAGCGACTGCCTGAGCCGGTGCGCCGCGTTCCGGGTCCACTGGTTGCAGTCATTATCGCCACGGCACTCTCCCTTCCCTTCGGCGTCGACCGGATCACGTTCAGCGGATCCCTGACGGACTCCCTGGGCCTGCCGCAACTGCCCGCCGGCAACTGGAACGCCGCGGTCATCGGCGCCGTCACCATCGCCCTGATCGCAAGCGTGGAATCCCTCCTTTCGGCAGTAGCCGTGGACAAGATGCACCACGGCCCCCGGACCAACTTCAACCGGGAACTCCTGGGGCAGGGCGCAGCCAACGTGACGTCCGGCCTCCTCGGCGGCATGCCGGTGACGGGTGTTATTATCCGCAGCGCCACCAACCTGGAAGCGGGGGCACGGACCCGTTCCTCTGCCGTCCTGCACGGTGTCTGGGTGCTTGTCTTTTCCCTTCTGCTGGCCGGACTGATCCAGCTGATCCCCGAGTCCGTCCTGGCCGGCCTGCTGATCATTGTCGGCGCCCGGCTGGTGCGCCCCGCGGACATCAGCACGGCGCGGCGGACCGGTGACCTGCTCGTCTACGTGGTGACGCTGTCCATCGTGGTGTTCGCCAACCTGCTCGTGGGCGTGCTGACCGGGCTGCTCCTGGCCATCGCGCTGGTGCTGTGGCGGATAGCGCGGGCGACTGTGGCCGCAGCCCCGGATGCGGGAACCGCGGGCGGCTGGCGCGTGGTGATCGACGGTTCCTGCAGCTTCCTGTCACTGCCCCGGCTCAGCGCCGTCCTGGCCACTGTCCCTGCCGGTACGGACGTGACCCTTGAACTGGATGTCGACTACCTGGACCACCCGGTCCATGACGCGCTGGACGCCTGGCAGACCCGCCACGTCGCCACCGGCGGTTCCGTCACGGTGGAGGAGCACGGCACCGCCAGCCTGGAGGATGCCCACGCCGCACCGCCCTGCCGGGGAGACGCCCGTTCCGCCCTCCGCGGCGGGTTCGCCCCGTGGCGCAGCTGGCAGCAGCAAGCAACGTTGTCCCCCGCCCCGGAGAGTCAGGACGTTCCTTCCCCGCAGCCTGTACTGGCCGGCGTCGAAAACTACCATCGCCGCACAGCTGACCTGCTCAGGCCGCACGTCGGCGAGCTGGCCACCTACCAGGACCCGTCCACGCTGTTCCTGACCTGTGCGGACTCACGCCTGGTGCCCAACCTGATCACCAGCAGCGGCCCGGGAGACCTGTTCACCGTCCGCAACGTGGGCAACGTGGTGGGCAGGCCCGGAACCGATGCAGCCACCGACGCGGCACTGGAGTTTGCCTTGACCAAACTCTCCGTCGAGTCCCTCGTGGTCTGCGGCCACAGCGGTTGCGGCGCGATGACGGCGCTGCTTGACGGAGGGAACAGCGGGGACCACGGGCAAGGGCCAATCGACGTGTGGCTGGAACACTCCCGCGCCAGCCTGGCGGCCTTCCGCAACGGCCACCCCGTGCAGGGCGCTGCCGCCGCGGCGGGATTCAGCCCCGTGGACCAGCTGGCCATGGTCAACGTGGCAGTCCAGCTGGAGCGGCTGCAGGGCCACCCCTTGGCGGCAGGCGCACTGCAGGCAGGCACGGTCCAGCTGACCGGCCTGTTCTACGACATCCCCACCGCCCGTGTCCTCCAGGTCAGCGCCGACGGCATCGGCCACCTGCACCCGCTCCCGGAGCCGGCCGTAGCCCCATAGCCTGAGGCCGCAGGCGCCGGCACCGCCGGAGGCGCAGCTGAAAGGATCACGGCGCGGTGCCGGTAGAGTTCTAGCAGCAGTAACAGGCCAGGAAAGTTGAGGAGATACGGGTGGCGCACTTCGTGATCATGGGATGCGGCCGGGTGGGAGCAACGCTGGCGCACACGCTCGAGGACGCCGGCCACTCCGTGGCCATCATCGACCAGGACGACCGCGCTTTCCGCCGGCTCCGCCAGGGCTTCACCGGCCGGAAAGTCACCGGCGTCGGGTTCGACCGCGACACCCTCAAACAGGCCGGCGTTGCCGAGGCCTACGCGTTCGCAGCGGTGTCCAGCGGCGACAACTCGAACATCCTGGCCACCCGCGTGGCCCGCGAAACGTTCCACGTCCCGCATGTCGTGGCCCGGATCTACGATCCCGGCCGCGCGGAGATATACCAGCGGCTCGGGATTCCCACGGTCGCGGCGGTGCGCTGGAGCGCGGACCAGGTGCTGCGGCGCATCCTCCCGGAGCAGCACCTTGCAGGGGACTTCCGGGAACCGTCCGGCCGGCTGGTCCTGGCGGAACTGGACCTCGACGCCGGCTGGATCGGGCACCGGATCACCGAGATCGAGAAGGCTGCCGACGTCCGCGTCGCGTATCTCACCCGGTTCGGCGAGGGCATCCTCCCCGAACCGGGTATGGCCTACCAGGACGGCGATACCGTCCACGCCATGCTGCTGGTGGACCGCAGCCCGCAGGTCGCCCACATTCTGGCCAAAGCACCCGCCAAGGAGTTGTAGTGAAAGTTGTCATCGTGGGCGCCGGCAGTGTCGGCTCGT
>DATCVX010000246.1:0-3262 GCA_036566705.1 Arthrobacter sp.
GGCGTCGGCCATTGACTGCTCGATTGATTTGGTCCGGAGGAGGTTCATAAGAGATCCACAATCCTGATAGGGGATGGAAACAGACTTATCAACTTTACTGTCCATCCACTGGACGGTTCCAGTTGTCCCGCATCGTGAGACACCCCGGAGGCCGAACTTAATTGCGGCAAACACCTCGAGGCCCTCCGTTTTGGAGGGCCTCGAGGGCAAAACATCGAACTGCCTAGGCCGGCCAATCCATCAGGGTGGACCGGATGAGAAAGCGCTTCCCCTCCGGCGACTCCACTGAGAACCCGCTGCCCCGGCCCGGAACAACGTCCACCGTCAGGTGCGTATGGCTCCAATAGCCGAACTGTTCACGGGACATCCAGAACTCCAGCGGATGACCGTTCCCGGGGCCGCCGGGAGGGTCGGACGTAACGCCGCCGCCCGTCCCGGCCCCGGACAGGTCGAACAGGCCCAGCAGCACGTCCGAGTCGCCGGTGATGAACTCGCCGGCGGGATAGCACATCGGCGAGGAGCCGTCGCAGCAGCCGCCGGACTGGTGGAACATCAGCGGCCCGTGCTGGCGCCACAGTTTCCGCAGCAGTTCCACGGCCTCGGCGGTGAGCGCCACCCGGGAGAAGTCCTCCCCGGGCAGCGTCACTGCGGCGTCGAGCCTGTCCTGGGGCATCAGAACCTCAGGACCACACGGCCGTCGATCTTGGCGTGCTTCATTTCGTCAAGGACGGCGTTGACTTCCCCGAGCTCCCGCACCGAAACGGTGGGGTGGATCTTGCCCTGGGCGTAGAATTCCAGCGCCTCCTCCAGGTCCTGCCGGGTTCCCACGATCGAACCGCGGACGGTCAGGCCCTTGAGCACAATCTCGAAGATGGGCGCCGGAAAGTCGCCCGGCGGCAGCCCATTGAACACAATCGTCCCGCCGCGGCGGGCCATGCCGATCGCCTGTCCAAAAGCTGACGGGTGCACTGCGGTGACCAGGACTCCATGGCAACCTCCGGTTTCACGCTGGATGACTTCTACTGGATCCTCGTGCAGGGCGTTGACGGTGAGCTCAGCGCCGTGGGCCTTCGCCAGCGCGAGCTTGTCGTCCGCGATGTCCACGGCCGCGACCCGCAGGCCCATGGCCACGGCGTACTGGACGGCGATGTGCCCGAGGCCGCCGATGCCGGAGATGGTGACCCACTGCCCCGGCCTGGCCTCGGTCATCTTCAGGCCCTTGTAGACCGTGACGCCGGCGCACAGCACGGGCGCCACCTCCACGGGGTCCGAGCCGGCCGGGATCCTGGCCGCAAAGCGGGTGTCAACCAGCATGTACTCGCCGAAGGATCCGTCCACGCTGTATCCGGCGTTCTTCTGCACCTCGCACAGTGTTTCCCACCCGGTGCGGCAGTACTGGCAGTCGCCGCAGGCGGACCAGAGCCACGCGTTCCCCACAAGGTCGCCGACGGCGAGGTCAGTGACGCCCTCGCCGAGGGCCACCACTTCACCCACGCCTTCGTGGCCGGGGACAAACGGCGGCGACGGCTTGACGGGCCAGTCACCCTCCGCGGCGTGGAGGTCGGTGTGGCATACGCCGGTGGTGAGCACCTTGACCAGCGCTTCCCCCGGTCCCGGGGTAGGGATGGCGATGTTCTGGATCTGGAGATCCTTGCCGAATTCGGTTACTACTGCTGCTTGCATTGTCGTCGTCATTGGCGAAATCCTTGCGTTGTTGTAGCGGTGGTAATGCGTGGGACGCAGACCGGGCTTAGAAGAAGCCCAGCTTGTTCTCGTTGTAGCTGACCAGGAGGTTCTTGGTCTGCTGGTAGTGGTCTAGCATCATGGAGTGGTTTTCACGCCCGATGCCTGAGGACTTGTAGCCGCCGAACGCGGCGCCAGCCGGGTAGGCGTGGTAGTTGTTGACCCAGACACGGCCTGCCTGGATTTCGCGCCCGGCGCGGTACGCAACGTTGCCGTTGCGGGACCAGACGCCGGCTCCGAGGCCGTAGAGGGTGTCGTTCGCGATTTCCATCGCGTCGTCATAGTCGCTGAAGCGGGCGACGGAAACCACCGGGCCGAAGATCTCCTCCTGGAAGATCCGCATCTTGTTGTGGCCCTCGAAAACGGTGGGCTGGACGTAGTAGCCGCCGGCGAGGTCGCCGGGCAGCTCCGCCCGGGCGCCACCGGCGAGCACCTTGGCGCCCTCCTGCTTTCCGATGTCGATGTAGGAGAGGATCTTCTCGAGCTGGTCGTTGGAGGCCTGGGCACCCACCTGCGTTTCGGTGTCCAGCGGATTGCCCTGGATCATCTTCCCGACCCGGGCCACGGCGTCGGACATGAACGAGTCGTAGATGTCTTCCTGGACCAGGGCACGGGACGGGCACGTGCAGACCTCGCCCTGGTTGAAGGCAAACAGCGCGAAGCCTTCCTGGGCCTTGTCGTAAAAAGCGTCGTTCGTTTCCGCAACATCGTTGAAGAAGATGTTGGGGCTCTTGCCGCCCAGTTCCAGGGTGACCGGGATCAGGTTCTGGCTGGCGTACTGGCTGATGAGCCGGCCGGTGGTGGTTTCGCCGGTGAAGGCGATCTTGCGGATCCGCGGGCTGGAGGCGAGCGGCTTGCCTGCCTCGACGCCGAAGCCGTTGACGATGTTCAGCACACCGGCCGGGAGGAGGTCGCCGATGAGTTCGATCAGGACCAGGATGGACGAGGGCGTCTGCTCGGCCGGCTTGAGGACCACGCAGTTGCCGGCGGCGAGGGCCGGGGCGAGCTTCCAGACGGCCATCAGGATGGGGAAGTTCCACGGGATGATCTGGCCCACGACGCCGAGGGGCTCGTGATAGTGGTACGCGGTGGTGTCGTCGTCGAGCTGGGACAGCCGGCCCTCCTGGGCGCGGACGGCGGAGGCGAAGTAGCGGAAGTGGTCCGCGGCGAGCGGGATGTCCGCGTTCAGGGTTTCGCGGATGGGCTTGCCGTTGTCCCAGGATTCGGCGACGGCCAGCATCTCGGTGTTTTCGTCGATCCGGTCGGCGATCTTGTTCAGGATGGCAGCGCGCTCGGCGACCGACGTCTTGCCCCATGACGGCGCGATCTTGTGCGCGGCGTCCAGGGCCAGCTCGATGTCCTCCGCCGTGCCCCGTGCAACCTCGCAGAAGACCTTGCCGGTGACGGGGGTGATGTTTTCGAAGTACTGGCCCTTGACGGGGGCAACCCACTCGCCGCCGATCCAGTTCTCGTAGCGGTCCTTGAACGTGACCTTCGAACCGTCGGTACCGGGCTGTGC
>DATCVX010000247.1:0-3216 GCA_036566705.1 Arthrobacter sp.
GAACTGACCCAGCGGGCCTGGGAATTCGATGTGCAGGTGATGGTGGAGGGCCCGGGCCACGTGCCGTTCCACCTGGTCCGCGAGAACGTGGAACGCCAGCAGGAGCTGTGCAAGGGAGCCCCTTTCTACACGCTCGGGCCCCTGGTGACGGACATAGCACCTGGCTACGACCACATCACCTCGGCCATCGGCGCCACCGAAATCGCCCGCTACGGCACCGCGATGCTCTGCTACGTCACGCCCAAGGAACACCTCGGCCTGCCGAACAAGGACGATGTGAAGACCGGCGTGATCACTTACAAGATCGCCGCCCACGCCGCCGACCTCGCCAAAGGACACCCCGGCGCGCATGAACGCGACGATGCCCTCTCCAAGGCCCGGTTCGAGTTCCGCTGGCGGGACCAGTTCGCACTGTCCCTGGACCCGGTGACCGCGGAAGCCTTCCACGACGAGACGCTGCCGGCCGAGCCGGCGAAAACGGCCCACTTCTGCTCCATGTGCGGCCCGAAGTTCTGCTCCATGCGGATCAGCCAGGACATCCGGGATGAGTACGGCTCAGCGGAATCACAGGCTGCCCTGGCGGAAATGGCGGCCGGGATGCGCGAAAAGAGCGAGGAGTTCCTTGCGGCAGGCGGAAAGGTCTACCTGCCTGACCTGGAGGTACCCCAAGCCGCCCGCCGCTAGCGGGCTTGAGGCTCCGTCCGGCCGGCATTTGGGGGCTGGCCGGACGGGGTGCACCTCAACAAAGTACGCGGGTCAGGACGCCCTGGGCTGCCGCCGCCGGCTGACATCGGCTATGAAGGAACGGACGTAGCGGTCGCCTTCGGGGGAATCCTGGGGGCGGTGACCTCCCGCAGCGTGGCGGTGCAGGGCGCCTGTTTCCCTGAGGTACCCGGCGATCTCTTCGTAAAGGGGTTCCCAGCCGCCTGTCAGGACCAGGGTGGGGACTCCGGGAACGATCTGCAGCGGCGCTTCCCAGGAGGGAGCCTGAAGCCGGAGCCGCCGCGCGGCCCGTTTTTCCTCCTGTGTGGCCGGCTCCTCGAGGTCCGCCGCATAGACGCGGCGGATAAACTCCCGCTGGAAATCCTCATCAGCCAGTTGGTGGCGGACATCAAAGAGCGGCTGCATGAGTTCCCGGTGCGCCGCCGTCGCCGGCAGTTCCGCCGTCAGGGACAGGCACGCCGGCTCCACCAGCGTCAGCGAATACACCAGGTCCGGACGTTCGACGGCTGCCATCATCGCCGATATCGCACCTTGGGAATGCGCCACAATGTGGCCGCCGGCGGCGCCCCGGCCATCGTCGGCGAGGGACCTCAGGATGATCGCGGCGTCCTCGTCGAAGGACGATTCCACCGGTTCAGCCACAGGATCGAAGCCGTGACGCCGCAGGAACAGGGCGTCGTAGGCCAGGGCCATGCCGTGCTGCCGGGGCCAGGCAGCCGAGCCGAAGCTTCCGGCGCCGTGCACGAACACTACCCTCTGCTTGAACATGACCCAACCCTATTCCACGGCCCCCGCATCCAGCCGGACTGACCCGACTGACTCGCAGTTGACGCACTGAAACGCGCGTTTGGGAGCATTAACTGCGAGCTAGCTGAGGGGTGGTTATTTGCCGAGGAACTTGTCGAAGCCCTTGGGCAGGTTGAGCTGCGAAGGATCGAAGTCGCCGGACTGCTGGCCAAAGGCCGCCCCCGTGGGGAGGGCCTTCGCCGCTCCGGCGCGCCGGGCCTCGGCGTCCCTGAGTTCCTGCGCTGCCTTGGCCGGGTTGCCGGACCGGGCCTTCTTCTTCGGGGCGTTCTTGGCGCCCTTGCGTGCGCCGCCGCCGGGACCACCCATGCCGGGCATGCCCGGCATACCGGGCATGCCGCCGCCCTGGGCCATCTTCTTCATCATCTTCTGGGCCTGGGCGAAGCGTTCCAGCAGCCCGTTGACTTCGGAGACGTGCACACCGGAGCCGCGGGCAATGCGTGCCCGGCGGGAGCCGTTGATGATCTTGGGGGCGACGCGCTCGTGCGGCGTCATGGACCGGACGATCGCCTCGACGCGGTCGATTTCCCGTTCATCGAACTGCTCCAGCTGCTGGCGGATGTTCTGCGCGCCCGGCATCATCATGAGCATTTTCTTCATGGAGCCCATGTTGCGGATCTGCTGCATCTGCGCCAGGAAGTCATCCAGCGTGAAGTCTTCCTGGTCGGCGAATTTCTTCGCCATCCGGGCAGCTTCATCCTTGTCCCAGTTCTTTTCAGCCTGCTCGATCAGGGTGAGGACGTCCCCCATGTCCAGGATGCGGGATGCCATCCGGTCCGGGTGGAACAGCTCAAAGTCGTCCACGCCTTCGCCGGTCGAGGCGAACATGACCGGCTTGCCGGTGACCGACGCGACGGAGAGGGCGGCACCGCCGCGGGCGTCGCCGTCGAGCTTGGAGAGCACGATGCCGGTGAAGTTGACGCCCTCGTCGAAGGCGACCGCCGTGTTCACGGCGTCCTGGCCGATCATGGAGTCGATGACGAACAGCACTTCGTTGGGAACGATGGCCCGGCGGATCTGCCGTGCCTGTTCCATCATGTCGGCGTCGACGCCCAGCCGGCCGGCGGTGTCAACGATCACCACGTCGTGGAGCTTCTGGCGGGCCTCCTCAACACCTGCGCGGGCCACGGCCACGGGATCGCCGGCGGGGTGCTCAAGCTCGTGCGTGGCGCCGGGGTGGGGGGCGAAGACCGGTACGCCGGCGCGCTTGCCGACCACCTGGAGCTGGGTGACGGCGTTGGGCCGCTGGAGGTCGCAGGCGACCAGGATGGGGCTGTGGCCCTGGGCCTTGAGCCATTTGGCGAGCTTGCCGGCAAGGGTGGTTTTACCTGCACCCTGGAGGCCGGCGAGCATGATGACGGTGGGGCCGGTCTTGGCCAGGCGGATCCGGCGGGTCTCGCCGCCGAGGATCTCAACCAGTTCGTCGTTGACGATCTTGACGATCTGCTGGCTGGGATTCAGCGCACCGGAGACCTCTTCGCCAAGGGCCCGCTCGCGGACACGGGCAGTGAATTCGCGCACCACCGGAACGGCAACGTCGGCGTCCAGCAGGGCGCGGCGGATCTCCCGGACTGTGGCATCGACATCGGCCTCGGTGAGGCGGCCCTTGCCACGGAGATTCTTGAAGGTTGCTGTCAACCGGTCAGAGAGTGAATTGAACACGCGCCGTGCACTTCTTTCAGTGGATGG
>DATCVX010000248.1:0-3122 GCA_036566705.1 Arthrobacter sp.
GAAGAGCCGCATCAGGTCATCGGTCAGGGAAAGGTAGAACCGTGACTCGCCGGGATCTCCCTGGCGGCCGGAGCGGCCCCTGAGCTGGTTGTCAATGCGACGGGACTCGTGCCGTTCGGTTCCGAGGACATAGAGCCCGCCCAGGCTCAGTACTTCCTCGTGTTCATCCTTGACCGACTGTTTGGCTGCCTCAAGGGCAGCGGGCCACGCGGCCTCGTACTCCTCGGAGTTCTCCTCAGGGTCCAGCCCCTGCCTGGCGAGCTCGGCGACGGCGGTGAATTCTGCGTTGCCGCCGAGCATGATGTCAGTTCCTCGGCCTGCCATGTTCGTCGCAACCGTGACGGCGCCCTTGCGCCCGGCCTGGGCGACGATGGCGGCCTCACGGGCATGGTTCTTGGCGTTCAGGACTTCGTGCCTGATGCCTTCCTTGGCCAGCAGCCGGGAGAGGTATTCGCTCTTCTCGACACTCGTGGTGCCTACCAGGACCGGCTGCCCCTTTTCGTGGCGTTCGGCAATGTCCGTCACCACGGCGTCGAACTTGACGGCTTCGTTCTTGTACACCAGGTCGGACTGGTCGATGCGCTGCATGTCCCGGTTAGTGGGAATCGCGACCACGCCGAGTTTGTAGGTGCCCATGAACTCGGCGGCCTCGGTCTCCGCGGTGCCCGTCATGCCCGAGAGCTTGCCGTACATGCGGAAGTAGTTCTGGAGCGTCACCGTGGCCAGGGTCTGGTTCTCAGCCTTGATCTCGACGCCTTCCTTGGCCTCGATCGCCTGGTGCATACCTTCGTTGTAGCGCCGGCCGGCAAGGATCCGGCCAGTATGTTCGTCGACGATGAGGACTTCGCCGTCCAGGATGACGTAGTCCTTGTCGCGCTTGAACAGTTCCTTGGCTTTGATGGCGTTGTTCAGGAAGCCGATGAGCGGCGTGTTGGCCGATTCGTAAAGGTTCTGGATGCCGAGGTAGTCCTCGACCTTTTCGATACCGCTTTCCAGGACGCCGACGGTGCGCTTCTTCTCGTCGACCTCGTAGTCGTGCTCGGGCTGGAGGCGAAGCACTACCTTGGCGAATTCGCTGTACCAGCGGTTCGTATCGCCCTGCGCCGGCCCGGAAATGATCAGCGGGGTGCGGGCCTCGTCAATCAGGATGGAGTCAACCTCATCCACGATCGCGAAGTGGTGGCCGCGCTGGACGAGCTCTGAGCTGTCCCACGCCATGTTGTCGCGGAGGTAATCAAAGCCGAATTCGTTGTTGGTGCCGTACGTGATGTCGGCGGCGTACTGCTCGCGGCGGACCGACGGGTCCTGGTTGGACAGGATGCAGCCGCTGGTCAGGCCGAGGAAGCGGTAAACGCGGCCCATCAGGTCCGACTGGTATTCGGCCAGGTAGTCGTTCACGGTGATGACGTGGACGCCTTTTCCGGTGAGGGCGTTGAGGTAGGCCGGAGCAGTGGCCACCAGGGTCTTGCCTTCACCGGTCTTCATTTCGGCGATATTGCCCAGGTGAAGGGCGGCGCCACCCATCATCTGGACATCGAAGTGGCGCATGCCCAAGGTGCGGGACGAGGCTTCCCGCACAGCCGCAAACGCTTCGGGCAGCAGGTCATCCAGCTTCTCGCCGTCCTGGTGGCGTGCCCGGAGTCGGTCCGTTTCTTCCCGGAGTTCGGCATCCGTGAACGTCTTGAACGAGTCTTCGAGGGCATTGATGGAGTCGGCATAGTTACGCAGTTGCCGCAGGGTTCTTTTGTCACCCGTACGGAGAAGTTTTTCGATAATTGATGCCACGTGAAGATGCTCCCAGTCTCTGCCGCCGAATTCTGGCGTTTTTAGTCTACGGGAGAGACACAGGCCACGATGCCGGTGTTCCCTGAGAGCGGATAGCACTTCCGCCCGCTAGCACCGCCGCTGCGAGTTCCCCGGACAGGTCCCCCACCGGGCTCACAACAACGTCTCCCAGCCCCAGCCATTCAGCCATCAGTTCGAGCTCGGCCGCAAGTTCGACGGCGGTCCGCTGCGGAGCGCCCGGCTCGCCATACGCGGACCGGACCAGCAGCTTTCCGGCGGCGCGGTCCGCCTTCAGGTCCACCCGTGCCACGATGGCCTCGCCCAGGAGGAAGGGCAGGACGTAGTAGCCGAAGCGCCGCCTGTGCTCAGGCGTGTAAATCTCGATCCGGTAGTGGAACCCAAACAATTCCTCAAGCCGTCGCCGCTCAAAAACCAGTGAATCGAAGGGACTCAGCAGCGCCCGCCCCACCGCCCGGCGCGGCATCCTGGCATCAGCGTGGCGGAACACCATCCGGTCCCAGCCTGCCACGGTGACGGGTTCCAGCCTGCCGGTGGCCACAAGGTGGTCCACAGCGGCTGCTGCGGGCTTGATGGGCACACGGAAATAGTCGGCGAAACACCGCACGGTGCCGATGCCGTGAGCCTGCGCGGCAGCATCGATCAGCCGATGCATGGATTCGGCAGGGTCCCGCGGATGCCCTGCCGCATCCAGCCGGTCAGGCAGGACCCGAGGAGTCAGGGCATACCTGCGCTCGAACTGCTCGGTGCGCGACGCTGCGGAAATGAGGCCGGCTTCGAACAGGTGCTCCAGTACCCTTTTGACCGCGTTCCAGTTCCATCCCCAGTTGTCGTCCCGACGGTCTTCCACGTGCCCTATTTCCACCGTCAGTTCGGCAGCGGTCATGGCCCCTCCGCGGGCAAGGACGTCGAGGATCCTTCCGGCCACTGCTTCGCGCAGCTCCGGATCCATGGCAGCCGCCCCGACCCACTTTCGCTTTTGCCACTGCACCAGGTCATGGAAGTGCTCCGGCCGGATGTAGCTGGCTTCATGTGCCCAGTACTCCATCATGCGCCGCGGGTGGATGCTGGACATGCGCTTCAGAATGCCGCGGTCATAGTTGCCCAGGCGCGAAAAGAACGGAAGGTAATGGCTCCGCGAGACCACATTAACGGAATCGATCTGGACCAGCTGCAGGCGGGCAAAGGTACGGCCCACCGTCCGTGAAGTCACGGGGCCGGAGGGCCGTCCTTTGTCCAGGCCTTGGGCTGCCAGTGCGATCCGCCGCGCCTGTTCAAGGCTCAGCGTCGCCGCCACATCAGTCCTTTCGATGGATGGT
>DATCVX010000249.1:0-3322 GCA_036566705.1 Arthrobacter sp.
GATAACCAGTCCCTCGGTCAGTTTGATGCCACGTCCCGGCCGGCCGTCGTTGGGCACCGGCGGCTCGGCGTGCATGGTCCGGCCAATGCCGTGGCCTCCGTGGTCGGCGAGCAGCCCGTAGCCTGCCCTGCGGGCCGCGCCTCCTATGGCGTAGGCGAGATCGCCCATTTTGTTGCCGATTCTGGCTGCGTCGACGCCCCGGGCCAATGCGGCGTCAGTGGCGTCGATGAGGGCCTGGTCCACCGGGTCCGCGGTGCCAACGATAAAGCTGACGGCCGCGTCTCCGCACCAGCCCTCCAGGAATGCGCCGCAGTCCACGCTGAGGAGGTCGCCGTCCTGAAGCCGGTAGCCGTCCGGGGTCCCGTGCACCACGGCATCATTGACGCTGGCGCAGATGACGCCCGGAAAGGGGACGGCGGCCCACCGCGGGCGGTAGTCCAGGAAAGCAGGCTTGGCACCGGCCTTGGCAATGCTTTCGGCTGCGAGCGCGTCCAGCTCACGAAGGGAAACGCCGACGCCGGCCGCCTCACGCACAACGGCCAGCGTGTTGGCCACAACACGCCCTGCCTCACGCATCAGGGCGATCTCCTCCGGGCTCTTGATCATCGACATTCGAAGTTTCCTCCAGTAGCTCGCGGCGGTGTTCGTGGTGCGGGGCTTGGTCCACCCCTGCCCCGTGCTCCTACTTTAGGTCGGACGCGACGGTGCTGCACGGCAAGCGGCCGGCTGGTTGGCTGGCTACAGTTGCAGCATGGTGAACCGGGAACTGCTGACGGCCATCCGTGCGGCCCTTGAGGAACAGGCCGACGCCGAACGCGGTGCGGGCGCGCAGGCCTATATGAAATCGGCTATCCCGTCGCTGGGCGTCCGGGTACCCGAGGTCCGGCGCCTGACTATGGCTGCGGCCGCTGCACACCCCTTCGATTCCCCTGAACAGTTGCGGGCAACGGTACTGGAGCTCTGGCGTGGCGCCCGGGTACGGGAGGAACGTTACGCCGCGATAGACCTCACCGGGCTGAAGATGGCAGCCAAGGACCTGGCGATGCTTCCGGTCTACGAGGAAATCATCCGTACCGGCGCATGGTGGGACTTCGTCGACGGGGTGGCACACAGGATCTGCACCCTGCTTCAGGCGCACCGGCCGGCCATGACCGACGTCCTAGGAAAGTGGAGCACTGATCCGGACTTCTGGATCAGGAGGGCCTCGATCACCGCCCAGCTCAAGGCCAGGGCCAACACCGACCGCAGGCTGCTCCGGGAGGTCATCGAAGCCAACCTGGCGGATCCCGAATTCTTCATCCGGAAGGCCATCGGCTGGGCATTGCGCGAGTTTGGCAAGACCGACCCCGAGTGGGTGCGGACTTTTGTCGGAGAATACGGCGAACGGCTCAGCCCGTTGTCCCGCCGCGAAGCCGTGCGGAATCTTGCGCCAAGCGGTGCAGCCGGTCTGCCGTCAGATGACGGGGCGTGAGGTGACCGGCTGGTCCGGCTTGCTGAACAGCTGCTTGGTGCGCGGGTCCAGGAAGATCAGGTAGAGCGCGAACATCAGCGCGATGATGGCCGCACCGTTCCGAGCCAGCGCAAGCGCCAGGCCCAGGTCTTCGGTCTGCAGGTACGGGAAGACCTCCAGCTGGTCCGAAATGGCGTAAACCATAAAGAAGGAAACAATGAAATAGAGGGCTTTGACCTGCCAGTCATCACGGATGCCGGTGACCGCAAACAGGGGGATGAGCCATACCACGTACCAGGACTGGATCATGGGGGCCAGCAGGACGATGGCAGCAAACGCCAGTGTCAGGCGCCGCATGAGGCGGTCGTGGTCTCCCTTGAAGATCTGCCAGGCGACAATGCCCACGGCAAGCAGCTTCCCGGCGTCGTACACCCACTTGGCGAGCCCCCAGCCGTCGAGGCTGAACGCGTTGGCGATGGAGGCCACCACGAGCCCCATCAGACCGATCGGTGCGTACCAGATCCAGATGCTGCCGGGGGCCGACAGGCCATTGATCCAGCCGAAACCGAAGCCGTTGACGCGGCTCATGGCAAAAAGGATTCCGACGCTCAGGCCCGCCGTGAGTCCCCAGTACAGGAACTTCCGTGGCCAGCTGGCGCCCTTCCCGGCCCAGAGCAGGCCAATGAAGGGCAGGAAGACGATGGTGATCGGCTTGACCGAGATGGACAGGGTAACCAGGACTATGCCAAGCACCACACGGCGTGTGGCGCAGTAATACAGGCCGGCCAGGGCCAGGCCGATCATCAGTGCGTCGTTGTGCACGCTGGCAATGAAGTTGGTGAGGAACAGCGGGTTGGCAGCAGTGAGCCAGAGAGCCCGGTGCGGGTTCACTCCGTGGAGGTCCGCCAGCTTGGGGACGTAGATGATGCACAGCACAATGCCCGCGAGTGCGGCCAGCCGGAAAAGCATCACGCTGGCCTCGGGGTGCACGTTGGTGGACCAGACCACAAACTGCTCAATCCAGAGGAACAGCTGGCCGTACGGAACCGGGGCCTCGGTCCACATCTTGTCGGCACCGAGCTGGAAGTAGTTGGACAGCGCCGATATCCCGTTTTCGTATGGGTTGAAGCCTTCCACCATCAGCCTCCCCTGGCCGATGTAGGCATACACGTCGCGGCTGAACAGGGGCACTGTGAACATCATAGGCAGGCCCCATACCACCACCGCCTGCAGTGTGGCCTTGCGCGCCTGAAGGCCCCAGACCCGGACGCGCTGACCCAGCCGCAGCCAGGCCCGGACAAGCAGCATGCCGCCGACAGCCAGGAGGATGATGGACAGTGCTACCCCGATGGCCTCGGTCCGCATCCAGATGAAGAGCGGCATCCGCCGCAGTTCCGAGACGGGCGCAAGCCAGCCCACTCCCAGGGAGCCGATCATCATAAAGACCGAACCGATAAAACCGGCGATCAGCGGAGACCGTGCGTTGTCGACCTCAGCCTCCGGCCGCATCGGGATCGTGGCGGCCTTCTCCCCCGCTGCAGGCACAGGCCCCGTCATCTCAGGATTGTCCAATCTCTTGCATTGCGCGCTTCCACCCGACGGGCCTCACCGGGCCGGACGGGGCATAGTACAACGACGGAAAACTCACCGCCGCGTTTCCGAAATCCTAGCATCGGACGGCCCGGACGGAGCTAAACGGTAGGCTTGTCAAGTGCCTATATCTAATGAACGCATCGTCTGGATCGACTGCGAAATGACCGGCCTGGACATCAAGAACGACGCCCTGATCGAGGTGGCGGCCCTGGTGACGGATTCGGAACTGAACATCCTGGGTGACGGCGTGGACGTGGTGATCAAGCCGGACGACGCCGC
>DATCVX010000250.1:0-2990 GCA_036566705.1 Arthrobacter sp.
GGGAAACTTCTTTGTCCCGTTTGTCCTGTTGCTGTCGGAGGCACGGCAGCCCGCAGCGGTTTCCATCTTCAGCTTCTTCGGACAGCATGGC
This sequence comes from Arthrobacter sp., assembly GCA_036566705.1. Classification (GTDB taxonomy): domain Bacteria; phylum Actinomycetota; class Actinomycetes; order Actinomycetales; family Micrococcaceae; genus Arthrobacter. The sequence goes on from DATCVX010000250.1 coordinate 92, forward strand.
GCCGTGGCCTACGGCCAGCTGGCCGCGTTCTCCATCCTCTATTCAGTTCCGGTCCTGGCGCTATACGTCATCGTGGCGCGGGGCGCCGGCAGTTCCTTTGCCATGACCGGCGCCATGAAAGGGTGAACCGGCACCCTGGCACGTCTCTCTGCCGTCCTCGCGGCAGCGTTCAGCCGGCGGCGATGGTGAAATCGTCCTTGAAACCTCCGTCGGTGGCCACAAACCGTCCGGTGAGTGAGGTCGCAGTGAGCTGCAGGTCCAGCAGCCCGTGGCTCGGGCTGGCATTGAGCCCCGAGTAGGCAGCGAAATAGGGTGCCTCCGGATCGCCGGTGTTTACGTCCCTCAAGTCCATTCCGCCTGTACCAACCGTCGCGAAGACTGTGCCTGCACCCTTGTCCAGCACATTGTCGGCGTCGTGTACGCACTCCGCCTTGTAGGTACCCGGGTCGATCCCGGCACAACTGCCCCCGGTCGACAGCTGCTTGCTGCGCTGATAGAGGTGTTCGTGGCCGTTCAGCACCAGATCCACCTTTTTGCTGACCATCAGGTTGGTGATATCGGCCCCGGCCACGCAGCCGTATCGCCCCACGGACAAGCACGGCGTGTGCATTCCGACGACCACCCAGGGGATGGATGCAGACCTGGCTCCGTCGATGGCGGCCGAGGTCCAGGCGTAATTGCTGCTGCCGGCCGAGTAATCCCACGTCCCGTCAGGGAACGGAATGCCAGGGGAGATCATGATGAACCTGGCCACAGGGTCCTGCTGCGGGACGTCCACATGGAACTGGCGACCGTAGGTTCCAACGAGGCCGGGCAACTGATTTGGCAGGCAAGCAGCGAAGTCGCTGATGTTTCCGTTCTGGCCGTTGCTTTCGTGGTTTCCTGACACCAGTTCGAACGGGAATCCAGCACCCGTGTTTGCGGTAACCAGGTCGCACCAGCTTTGTTCCGCCCCTGCGGCCCCGTACGACAGGTCACCGAGGGCAAAATGCAGGTCCGGTCCGATGGCGCCGATCATTGCCAGGACGCCGGTGGCCGCCGCACTTGAAGAGTAGTCGCCGGCGGTGGTCACGTGCAGTTGCCCGGGAACTGCAGGAATCGACGCGCCCCACGCGTCCGGTGCCGAACCCTGGCCTGCGGCGGGCGGCGCCTGCCGATAGGGCGTGCCGGCCTGCCATGCCCAAAGACCCAAGAGGGAGCCAAGGATCAAAATGGCGCCGGTCGCTGCGGCTGCCACAAATCTGCCATTGCTGATGACGGACTCCCCGTCAGTCGATGTCCTCGACCACCACTCCAAAGGGGATGCTGTCGTCCAGGTGGGCCTGGTGGCCGGTGGGACCCACGTTGTAGGTGACCCGGACACCGTGCAGCTGGTCCGCAGCAGACTGCTGCAGGACAGGCTTGACGGCGAGGATGAAGCTCTCGCTCTTGTCGTCGAGGAACTGCTTGTAACTGGCTGGAAGCTCGCTCATTGCAACAGGATAGACCTGCAGTGCCACCCATGGGGAGGGGTCCCCATTGCACGGTTTGCCGCGGTTGGCTTGGATAGGATGGCGGGCGGAGGGCAGCCAGCATGCAATCGCCGTCCTTACCGGCCACCAGGGGGAACACCAGTGCTTCAGACCACTACATCCGCGCGAATCGAACCGGCGGAACTGGCCCGCGCGCAGCAGGTGGTGGCCAACATCTCCCGCAGCTTCGACGCGAAGGTGGTGGGGCAGGTCCGGTTGCGGGAATCGCTGCTGGTGGGCCTCCTGACCGGGGGGCACATCCTGCTGGAGAGCGTCCCGGGCCTGGCCAAGACCACAGCCGCGCAGACGGTGGCCGAAGCCGTCAGCGCCGAGTTCCGCCGGATCCAGTGCACGCCGGACCTGCTGCCCAGCGACATCGTGGGCACGCAGATCTACGACGCCGCCAAGGGCACCTTCGTCACGCAGTTGGGGCCGGTCCACGCCAACATCGTCCTCCTTGACGAAATCAACCGCTCCAGCGCCAAGACCCAGAGCGCCATGCTGGAGGCCATGCAGGAGCGGCAGACGTCGATCGGCGGAGTGGAGTACAAGCTCCCGTCGCCGTTCCTGGTCCTCGCGACGCAGAACCCGATCGAGCAGGAAGGCACCTACCAGCTGCCCGAAGCCCAAATGGACAGGTTCATGCTCAAGGACGTCCTTGGCTATCCCTCACCGGCGGAAGAAGCGGAGATCATCCGCCGCATCGACGCCGGGATTTTCACCCCGGAGCAGATTCCGGCGGCCGCCGCATCCCTGGACGCCGTGGTGGGCGTCCAGGAGCTGGTGAAGCGCATCTATATCGATCCGGCCATCATCAACTACATCGTGGGCCTGGTGTTCGTGACCCGGAACGCGGGGCAGTACATTGACCGCCGGCTGGCGGGCTTCATCGAATTCGGCGCCAGCCCCCGTGCCAGCATCGCCTTCAGCCAGGCAGCGCGGGCGGTGGCGCTCATCAACGGCCGGGACCACGTGATCCCCGAGGACGTGAAGTCGCTTGCGCACCGCGTGCTGCGGCACCGGCTGATCCTGAACTTCGAGGCTGTGGCCGAACAGGTGCCGGTGGAGACCGTCATCGATGCCATCGTGGCGTCCGTCCAGACACCCTGAGCCCGCAGTGACCAGCCTCCTCCAGCGCGTCAAGTCGAAGATGTCCATCTTCGCCCACCGGAAAGCCCGGGGCATCCTCGACGGTGAGTACGGGTCAGTGTTCCGCGGCCGCAGCCTCGACTTTGACGACCTCCGGGCGTACGTACCGGGGGACGAGGTCCGGGACATCGACTGGAAGGCCTCTGCCCGCCACGGCTCCCCGCTCATCAAGCGGTACGTCGCGGTCCGCCGGCAGACTCTCATGCTGGTTGCCGATACCGGCCGGAACATGGCCGCCG
>DATCVX010000251.1:0-12402 GCA_036566705.1 Arthrobacter sp.
AGGAATTCGTCCGGCAGCGCCACCGGAACCACGCGCTTGCCCAGTCCTGCAGTGACGACGGCGGAGGCGACGGTTTCGAACAGGCCGCCCACCACGGAGTGGTTCTCAAGGGTGACGGCGAACCGGTCCGTGTTGATCTCCGCGAGGACGGTTTCGGTGTCGAACGGTTTGATGGTGGGGGTGTGCACCACGGCGACGTCCACGTTGTGTGCCGCCAGCGCCTTGGCTGCCTGCAGCGCGCGCATGGTCATCAGCCCGGAGGAGATGAACACCACGTCGTTGCCGCCGCGCAGGACTTTGGCCTTGCCGAGTTCGAAAGTGTAGTCGTATTCGTCCAGGACGGTGGGCACGTTGCCGCGCAGCAGCCGCAGGTAGGTGGGCCCTTTCGAGGCGGCGAGCTGGGGCACCGCCTGCTCGATGTCCACCGAGTCGCAGGGGTCCACGATGGTCAGGTTGGGCATGCCGCGGAAGATCGCCATGTCCTCGGTGGCCTGGTGGCTGGGCCCGTAGCCGGTGGTCAGGCCCGGCAGGCCGCCGACGATGTTGACGTTGAGGTTGGGTTCGGCGGCATCCAGGCAGAGGAAGTCGTAAGCCCGGCGCGCGGCGAACACCGAGTACGTGGAGGCGAACGGGACAAGCCCGGTTTCGGCCAGCCCCGCGGCGGCGCCGAAGAGCAGTTGCTCGGCCATGCCCATCTGGAAGAACCGCTCCGGGAACGCCTTGGCGAAGATGTGCATGTCCGTGTACTTGCCCAGGTCCGCGGTGAGGCCAACGATCTTGTCGTTCTCCTGCGCAGCCTTGACCAGGGCGTGCCCGAACGGGGCGGACGCCGTTTTCTGGCCGGGGTCGGCGAAGGACGCGATCATGGCCGAGGTCTTCAGCTTGGGTTTCGGAGCGGCAACTGCCGCTGTGTTGGTGCTCATCGTCCGGTGGTCCCTTCGAATCCTGCGGTCAGTTGTTCGCGGCACGTCTGCCATTCGTGCTCTTCAATGCGCATAAAGTGCGCTTTCTCGCGCTCCTCCAGCAGCGGCACACCGCGGCCCACCTTGGTGTCGCACAGGATCACGGAAGGACGTCCGACGGCGGCGGCCTGGGCAGCGGCGTTGTCGAACGCCGCGAGCAGCGCTCCGACGTCGTTCCCGTCCACCCGCTGGGTGTACCAGCCGAATGATTCCCACTTCTCGGTCACGGGTTCGGTGCGGAGCACGGTGTCGGTCTTGCCGTCCGCCTGCAGCGCGTTGATGTCCACCATGGCGGTCAGGTTGCCCAGCTGGTGGTGGTGCGCGCCCATGGCGGCTTCCCAGGTGGATCCTTCGTCCAGTTCGCCGTCGGAGAGGAAGTTGAACACCCTCGCCGTGGAGCCCTGGTGGCGCAGGCCCAGGGCCATGCCGACGGCGATGGTGAGGCCGTGGCCCAGGGACCCGCCGGAGATTTCCATGCCCGGGGTGTAGGTGGACATACCGGACATCGGCAGCCGGGAGTCGTCCGAGCCGTAGGTCTCGAGTTCCTCCACCGGGACGATGCCGGCTTCGGCCAGGGCGGCGTAGTGGCCGATGGCGTAGTGGCCGGTGGAGAGCAGGAACCGGTCCCGGGCCTCCCAGTGCGGATCCTCGGCGCGGAAGCGGAGCTGGTCGGAGTAGACGGTGGCAAGCATGTCGGCGGCGCCGAGGGCCTGGCCGACGTAGCCCTGGCCCTGGACCTCGCCCATGTTCAGGGCGTGGTGGCGGATCCGGTAGGCGGCGGCAGCGACACTGTCAGTGCGTTCGGTGGTGGGAGCCAAGGTTTCCTGGGTGGCAGTCATGTGAGCTTCTTCTGTGGTGGTGGTCATCAGGCGTTTATGGATTGCGGGGTGCTTTTGGTGGCCTCATCCGCCAGCTGGCGTTCGCGTTTGCCCCAGGTTTCCCGGGTGACAAGGGCGGCCCAGAGTCCGATTGCTGCGTAAGTGCTGAACAGCAGTGCGGGGCCCATCCATCCCAAGGTGACGAACAGCAGGGTGGTGACGAAGGGGGTGAAGCCGGAGACCATGGCGGAGATCTGGTAGGCCAGCGAGGCGCCGGAGGAGCGGGTCTTGGCCTGGAACAGTTCGGGGAACCACGGACCCTGGGCGCCGGCCAGGGAGTTCTGGCAGACCGCGTAGGAGATGACGATGGTGGCGATGACAAACAGGAACATTCCGGTGTTGACCATCAGGAACATGGGGATGCCGAACAGTGCGGCGAAGGCGCAGGACCAGATGTACAGGGGGCGGCGGCCGATCCGGTCGGTCAGGCGTGCCCAGGCCATGGTGGCGAAGATGCCGATGGCCGAGGCGATGCAGAGGGCCACCAGGGTCTGGGTCTTGTCAGCCAGCTGCTGGGTGTGGAGGTAGGAAATCATGTACGTAACCGACACGGCGTAGCCGGCGGTTTCTGCGACGCGAAGGCCGATGCCGCGGACGATGCTGCGCCAGTCGGTCCGGATGACCTCGATGATCGGGTTCTTGACGATGGAGCCGCTGTCCTTGACCTCGTCGAAGACCGGGGATTCGGGCACCTTGGAACGGATGATCAGGCCGACGGCGACCAGGACGATGCTTGCCAGGAACGGCACGCGCCAGGCGAGTTCGCCGCCGAGGTTCACGCTGACCAGGAAGACGAGGTTGGCCAGGAGGAGGCCAACGGGGAAGCCGGCCTGGACGATGCCGGTGTACTTACCCTTGGACTTCCACGGCGCGTGCTCGTAGCTCATCAGGATGGCCCCGCCCCATTCGGCGCCGAAGGCCAGTCCCTGCACTACGCGGACAAAGACCAACAGGGCGGGGGCGAGAAGACCCACCTGCTCATAGGTGGGAAGCAGGCCGATCAGGAACGTGGCCACGCCCATCAGGATCAGGGAAGCGACGAGGACCGGCTTGCGGCCCACCTTGTCGCCGAGGTGCCCGCCGATGATGCCGCCAATCGGGCGGGCTGCAAAACCCACGCCGAGGGTGGCGAAGGCTGCCAGGGTTCCGGTGACGGGATCACCAGTGGGGAAGAACGCCGTCCCGAAGTACAGGGCAGCCGCGGTGCCGAAGCCGATGAAGTCGTATGTCTCAATGACGGCGCCTACGCCGGAGCCGATGGCGACGCGCTTTGCGTCCTTGGTGCCGTGGACGTGGCCCCGCATTTTCAGAGCTTCATTGCTCATTGGTGAATCCCTTTCGAAGAGTGACCGAAGCTGGCGCTTGGACACTGTCGACTGTTAACACATGATACGCCAAGTGTGACCTGCGTCATCCTCAATGTCAACAGTCAATGTTGGAGGTTGACTGTTAACAATGATAGAGCCTACAGTGATTGACATCACCCGTTTATCCAGAGGATCAATGACGATGTTCAACCCCAGGCTCGGCTGCTCATCTATCAGCTTCCGGCACCAGGACCTTCCCGCCGCGCTGCGGACCATGACGGAACTGGGCTTTGAGGAGATAGACCTTGGTGCCCTGCCGGGCGTCTGCGATCACGTCCCCTACAACCTGGACCACGACGCCGTCGCGGCCGTTTCCGCCGAAGTTGCCGCCTCAGGGCTCCGGGTCCGCTCGGTCAACGGGGACATTGGCGACCTCAATGCAGTACTCGACGCCGCCGGGGAGGCGGCGCGTGAACGGCACCTTGAGGCGCTGCTCACCCTGGCGGCCAACACCGGCGCGAAGGCGCTGGTCCTGCCGTGCGGCGCGCTGAGCCACGATCCGGTCCGCGGCGTCGAAGAGGACCTGGACAGCATTGCCGCCGAGCTCACCCACGCCGGGCAGCGCGCGGCGGATTTCGGCGTCGAGCTCTGGACCGAATCCCTGCACTTCCTGAGGTTCTGCTGGAACCTGGAGCGCGCGGAACTGCTGGCACAGCGGCTGGCGGGCACCGGCGTCGGAATTGTCATGGACTTCAGCCACATCGTCGCCGCAGGGGAGGATCCCCTGGAATACCTCGAACGCCACCGCGGCCGCATCTCCCACGTGCACCTGCGCGATGCGGTGCCGGGCAACATCAACCTCAGCATCGGCAACGGCCAGGCGGATTTTGCCGGCGGACTCCGCGCGCTCTCTGCGGGCGGCTACACCGGCCACTTCTCGCTGGAACTCGAAACCCGGGACGTCACCCACGGCGAACGTCCCGCGGCCGCGGCGAAGGCCGCCAGCTTCATCACCGACCTTCTCTGACCATCGATTGCTCCGCAGGCGCCCTTTTGGACCCTCAAAACGGCTTTATCGGAGCAGCCGACACCAAAAACCCAAGTAATCCAAGGAGCATCATGACCACCATCCAGCGCACCGCCGTCCTCACCGGGGCCACCTCGGACCGGGGCATCGGCATCACCACCGCACGCCGCTACGCCAGCCTGGGCTGGGCGGTGGTGATCCTGGACCTCGACGGCGAGAAATCCGCCAAGGTCGCCGCCGAGATCGGCAACGAATTCAACGTCCCCGGCTTCGGCCACGAGATTGACGTCGCCAACGAAGGCTCCGTCAACAACGCCTACGCAGCAGTCAAGGCCGAGGTGGCGGCCGGCACCCTTCCGCCGGTGGGCGCACTCGCCAACATCGCCGGAATCACCTCGCCGGTGCCGTTCCTGGAAACCACGCTGGAACTGTGGCACAAGGTGATGGACGTCAACGCCACCGGCACCTACCTGGTGACCAAGGCATTCCTGCCGGACATGATCGAGAACGGCTGGGGCCGGATCGTTAACATGTCCTCCGTCTCCGCGCAGCGCGGCGGCGGCGTGTTCGGCAAGGTCCCGTACTCCGCCGCGAAGGCCGCCATCCTCGGCTTCACTAAGGCACTGGCCCGTGAACTGGGCACCACCGGCGTGACCGTCAACGCCATCACCCCGGGTGCGGTGGACACCAACATCCGCGTGGGCAGCACCGACGAGCAGGAGGCCGCCATCAACGCCGGCATCCCGCTGGGCCGGAACGCCACCACCGAGGAGGTGGCCGCCGTCATCACGTTCCTGTCCTCCGAGGACTCCGCCTACCTCACCGGCACCACCATCGACATCAACGGCGGCAGCCACATCCACTAGCAGCCTCCGCCACCGCAGCCGGGAGAGCCCACCGTGACCAGAATTTTCAATGATCCCTCCGACTTCGCCGACGAAGCCCTCGCGGGCTTCTGCGACGTCCACTCCGGCCTGGTGCGCCAGGTCACCGGCGGTGCCGTGCGCCGCCGCCGTCCGGCGCAGCCCAAGGTGGCCGTCCTCGCCGGCGGCGGTTCCGGCCACTACCCGGCGTTCGCCGGCCTGATCGGCACCGGATTCGCCGACGGCGCCGTGGTGGGCAACATCTTCACCTCACCTTCCGCGCAGCAGGCTTACGCCGTGGCCAAGGCGGCGGAATCCGGTGCCGGCGTGGTGTTCACCTACGGCAACTACGCCGGGGACGTGCTGAACTTTGGCATGGCCAGCGAACGGCTTGCCGCAGAGGGAATCCAGGTGGAGAACGTCCTGGTGACGGACGACGTCGCCAGCGCGCCGCCGTCGGAATCCGGCAAGCGCCGGGGCATTGCCGGCGACTTCACCGTCTTCAAGGTGATGGGCGCCGCGGCAGAGGCCGGCGCGGACCTCGCCGAGGTGGCGCGGCTGGGCCGGAAGGCCAACAGCCTCACCCGCACCATCGGCAGCGCCTTCCACGGCTGCACCTTCCCCGGCGCGGAAACGCCGCTGTTCACCCTCAAGGACCGGCAGATGGGCCTCGGCCTGGGTATCCACGGCGAACCGGGCCTGTTCGACACCGAGCTGCCGCCGGCCAGGGAACTGGGCCAGGAGTTCGTCTCCCGGCTGCTGGCCGAGACCCCGCCCGGTGCCGGTGACCGCGTCGCCGTCATCCTCAACGGGCTCGGCTCCACCAAGCACGAGGAGCTCTTTGTCCTCTGGCTCACCATTGCACCGCTGCTCCGCGCCGCCGGGTACACGCTGGTGATGCCGGAAGTGGGCGAACTGGTCACCAGCCTGGACATGTCCGGGGTTTCGCTCACCATCACCTGGCTGGACGAGGAACTTGAACCGCTGTGGACCGCGCCCGCGGAAACGCCCGCGTACCGGCGGGGGAACGCTGCGCTCCAGTCGGGGCATGCGTCCGTGGAGGAAGAGTCTGACGGCGGCGCCGCACCTTTGGTTTTTGAAGCAGCCGACGCTTCCCGGCACTACGCCGGCAGCTGCCTTGCTGCGCTGAAAGCGGCCCGGGACTGCCTGCATGCCGCCGAAGCCCGGCTCGGAGACATGGACGCCATTGCCGGGGACGGCGACCATGGGCGTGGCATGGTCCGGGGCATCGACGCCGCAGTCGCCGCCGGTGCGGATGCCCTCTCCCGGGGTGCCGGCGCGGGAGCAGTCCTGGCCGCCGCCGGTGACGCCTGGGCAGACAGGGCCGGCGGGACCTCCGGGGTGCTCTGGGGCGCCGGGCTGCGGGCCCTCGGAGAATCGCTGGGGGACCGGCAGCCGCCTGACGCCCGCGGGCTCGCCGCAGCCCTCGGTGCGTTTGCCACACGGATCACGGAGCTGGGCAAAGCCGAGATCGGGGACAAGACCATGGTGGACGCGCTGCTTCCGTTCGCCGACACCCTGGACCGGCTTGTTGCTGACGGCGTTGACGCCCCGCGGGCCTGGTCCGACGCGGCGGAGGCCTGCACTGCGGCCGCCGCCGGTACCGCCTCACTCCGCCCCCTCAAGGGACGCGCCCGCCCGCTCGCCGAGAAGAGCGTGGGAACCGCCGATCCCGGTGCAACGTCGCTGGCCATGATTTTCACCGTTATGGGCCCGCACCTCACCATGTTGTCGCAGCCTGCACGCCAGGGCGCGGAGGCGGCATCATGACCGGCCCGGGGCTGCGGGTTGTCCTGGGCTCGGACGAGGCCGGCCTCGATTACAAGGACCGGGTGCTCGAGGACCTCCGGAATGATCCCCGGGTCACGGAAGTCATCGACATCGGCGTCAACCGCGGCGATGCGCCAGAGGAGTTCACCAGGCCGTACCCGTACGTGGGGGTGGCTGCCGGCGAACTGATCCGGGACGGGCATGCCGACCGTGCCATCCTCTTCTGCGGCACCGGAATCGGCGTAGCCATCGCCGCCAATAAGGTGGACGGGATCCGCGCCACCACGGCCCACGATTCGTTCTCGGTGGAGCGGTCGGTGCTGTCCAACGACTGCCAGGTCCTGACCATGGGCCAGCGGGTCATCGGCGTCGAACTGGCGCGCAGGCTGGCCCGTGAATGGCTCGGCTACACCTTCGACACGGGCTCGGCATCGGCCGAAAAAGTCCGGCTCCTCCGGACCCTGGAAGGCTGCTGACCGCCCCGGGGACAGTACAAAGACCACGGGGACGACGGCGGTGCCGCCGCAACGCCTGCGGCAGCACCGCCGTCGTAAATTTCCATTGACTTCAGGGGCCGTAGGGATACCTTTATAGATACACCAGCAGGCTGCTGGACGAGTGTGCGCCGGGGTCAAAAACGCGCATGCGACTACCAGGTCTCCGCATAACTTCACCGAACATCGGTATCCGATCCGCCGCCTGGTTCGCCGCCAGGCATCCCATACACAGATCCGTAGGCAGTGTCCTCATGACCGCAAATTTCATCAGAGCATTTGCAGTTAAGTCCTTTGATATTCCCGACAGGAAGCGGTGCCCCGACAAGGCGGAGTTCGACCTTGTCACCGTTGACGACTACTCCGTGGCCCGGCTGATCCTCGCGCCGGGGTGGCGGTGGTCCGAGTCCGCGAAGCCCGCCGAGCTGACCGAGTACTGCGAACACAACCACCTCGGTTACTGCATTTCCGGGCGGATGGAGATTGAAACGCCCGACGGCGTGCGGTCCACCATCCACGCGCATGACACCTATGCGCTTCCCCCCGGCCACGACGAGTGGGTGGTGGGGGACGAGCCGTTCGTCGCCATCGAATTCCTGGGTGCCGCGTCGTTCGGACGGCCACGTAGCCATGGGATGCATGCCCTGACCTGAGCCGGATACGTTGGCCGCCCCCGGTGGCGGCCAAGCTGCGTTGCGCCCGGGAACTCCTGAGGCATAGAGTCATAAGTGCACATACGCGCACCTATGCACAGGAAGTCTTTGATGCTCTCGGTCCTCCGGCATCCAACGTACCGCCGGCTTTTCGCTGCCCAGCTGGTTGCCCTGCTGGGGACGGGCCTGCTGACGGTCGCGCTGGGCCTGCTCGCGTTTGATCTGGCCGGAAGCAACGCCGGTGCCGTGCTGGGGACTGCACTGCTGATCAAGATGCTCGCTTATGTGGGGTTTGCTCCCCTGATCAACGCAGTGGTGGCGAGGCTGCCCAGGAAACGCGTCCTGATCGTCGCGGACCTGGTGCGTGCCGCGATGGCATTGTGCCTTCCGTTCATTACGGAGGCCTGGCAGATCTATGTGGTGATCTTCCTGCTGCAGACGGCGTCCGCAGCATTTACGCCGGCCTTCCAGGCCCTGATTCCCGCTGTGTTGACGGAAGAACGGGACTATACCCGTGCGCTCTCCCTGTCCCGGCTGGCATATGACATGGAGGCCATTGCCAGTCCTGCGGCCGCTGCCCTGCTGCTGACGGTCCTCAGTTACAACAACCTGTTCCTTGGCACGGTTGCCGGCTTCCTGTTCTCCGCCCTGATGGTGACCGTCACTGCCCTGCCCGGGACCGGCGCAACCACCGGCCCTGAAACATCGCTGTGGCACCGGACCACTCTGGGGGTCCGGATTTTCTGGCATAACCGCCGCCTGCGGTCCCTGCTGGCACTGAACCTGGTGGTCGCGGCCCCCACGGCCCTGGTGCTGGTCAACACCGTGGTCTACGTCCGCGATGTGCTCCACCGCCCCGACTCGGACCTTGCCCTGGCTCTGGCCTGTTTCGGCGGCTGCTCCATGCTGGTGGCAGTGTGCGCGCCCCGTGCCCTTGACCGGTTCGGGGACCGGGCTGTGATGCTGGCCGGGGCGGCGCTCATTCCGGCTGCCCTTGCCGGCGCCACGCTGGTGATCTTCACGGCATCTCCCGGTGCGGGGTGGTGGTTGCTCCTAGCGCTGTGGGGCCTGCTGGGCGCCGGAAACGCGACCATCCTCACGCCGTCGGCCCGGCTCCTGCGCGACGCCTCCACCGAGGACACCCGGCCGTACGTGTTCACGGCCCAGTTCTCCCTCTCGCACGCCTGTTACATCCTCACCTACCCCCTTGGCGGGTGGATCGGCGCGGCGGCGGGCCTGGGCTGGGCGGCGCTGGCACTGACAATCCTTGCGATACTTGGCAGTGCAGGAGCTTTCCTGTCCTGGCCCCGCCACAGCACTACGGGAACAGGCCGGTCCCACACCGAGGAGCAACCCATTGAGCAGCCAGCCGGGCAGTCCGCTCCGCGTCTCCGCTGAGGAACCCTCGTTCGTCCACGCCGTCGCGCCCGGAGCGGAGCTGCTGGAAACCGCCGCAGGCACGCTGCGGATGCTGGCCGAACCCACCCGGCTGCACCTGCTCTGGCAACTTGCCCAAGGCCCGAAGACCGTGACCGAACTGACGGCGAAGGCGGGCGCCCCCCGCACCGTGGTGAGCCAGCACCTGGCCAAACTCCGCCTCAGCGGGCTCGTGGATACGCGCAAGGACGGCCGGCACGTGATCTACTCACTTCACGACGGTCACCTGATCCGGCTGATCCAGGAAACCATCAACCACGCGGACCACCGGGTCAGTGGCGAGCCCGTCCATGAATAGCGGTTCCTAGCTGGCCACGGCGGCCCGGTCCGCCACGATCCGGGCCAGCCGGGCCGCCAGTTCGGCGGGCGGGCAGTCCGCGTCCAGCAGGACGAAGCCCGGATACTCGGGCATGGCCCGGTAGCCGTCCCGCAGGGCAACGAGGTCCGCCAGCGTTTCATTGTCCGTGCCTCGGGCCACGATCCGCCGGTGCGCCTCTTGAGGGTCGATCTCAAGGTGAACCACGGCATCGGCCGCGGGCAGGACGGCAAGGAGCCAGGGAAGGAACCTGCCGCGCGGAAGTCCCTTTGCCGTGCGCAGCGCTACCTGGCAGTGCAGGTGCCGGTCCATGACCACGAGGCCGTCAAACCTTGAGGCTTTCGCGTGCGACACCAGCACGTTGTACACGCGCAGCGCGGTTTCCACGGCATCCGCGAGCCGGTGAGGCCACCGGACGCCCAGGCGTTCGCCCAGCACGGACATGCTGCGCCGGCCGGCGTGGTTTCCGAGCAGCAGGGCTTTCGAGCCCCCGGCCCTGACTGTGGACACAAGGTCGCGTGCAGCCGTGGATTTTCCCGAACCGTCGATTCCGGTTAATACAATAAGCACGCGGCCTCCTTCCATGAGTGGTTAAACGGCAGGGACACCGTGATCGTCCCGCCATGCGGCGGAGGTCACAATAAGCTGAAGGCCAACGGTAGCCTCCGACGCGTTGGCAGCCACATTAGAACGGATCCCCGATGCAGTCTGCCCAGTTCGCCGCCATCGCCGCCTGTGTCATCCTGGCGGCGCTGACAGTCTTCCAGGCCGCCCTGATCGCCGGGGCGCCGATTGGGCGGTTCGCCTGGGGCGGCCGGCACGACGTCCTGCCCGCCAAGCTGCGGATCGGGAGCGTGACGTCCATTGTCCTGTACATCCTGATCGGCTATGTGGCCCTGGCCAAGGCCGGCATGGCCCCGCCCCTGGTCAGCGAAGGCTTCACCGATGTCACCTGCTGGGTCCTGACCGGCTACTTCGCCCTTGGCATCGTGCTGAACGCCATCTCCCGCAGCAAGCCGGAGCGCCTGGTGATGACACCCACGGTTGTGGTCCTGGCGGTCCTCTACCTTTACCTGTCCCTGCAATAGCAAGCAACGCATGCCGGGCATCTGGTCCGCTCAGGCAGCCGGCGGGGCGCAGCAGTCAGGGACCGCCGCCAACATCCGCGAAGAGCAGGGGTATCGATGGGTATGTAGGGTGGAGAGCACAGCCCGCCACCCTTCAGGAGCCTTTTCATGATCACCCGCGCCGACGTCGACCAGGCCGCTGCCCGGATCAAAGGCCTCACCCGGCTGACGCCGGTCCTTGAAGCGGACCCGGGAACTTTCGCGGGGCCGGTCTGGTTCAAGTGCGAGTTCATGCAGCACACGGGAACCTTCAAGGCCCGCGGCGCCCTCAACCGGATCCTCGCCAGCAAGGAACGTGGCGAGCTGCGCCCCGGGGTGGGCGTGGTGGTGGCCTCCGGCGGAAACGCCGGGCTGGCCAACGCCTATGCCGCCGCCCAGCTGGGTGTTCCGGCAACCGTGTTTGTGCCGGATTCTGCCCCCGCCTTCAAGGTCCGGAAGCTCGAAGCCATCGGCGCCACGGTTGTCCGGGGCGGTGCCGAATACGCCGTGGCCTACGAGGCCGCCATTGCCCATGCCGCGCAAACCGGCGCCGTGTACTGCCACGCCTATGACCAGCCCGAGATCGCGGCAGGCGCCGGCACGGTGGGATCCGAACTGCTGGACCAGCTGGGCGGGGTGGACACGGTGCTGGTGGCGGTGGGCGGCGGCGGGCTGATGGCCGGGATCGCGGCCGCCGTCGAAGGGCACGCCAAGGTGGTGGCCGTTGAACCGGAAACCGCGCCCACGCTTCACGCCGCGCTCGCGGCCGGGCAGCCTGTGGACGTTGCGGTGTCCGGTGTCGCCGCCGATTCCCTGGGAGCCCGCAGCGTCGGCGGGATCGGCTTTGAGGTGGCGGTCAGGACCGGCGTCGAAAGTGTCCTGGTGTCCGACGCCGACATCGTCGCCGCGCGCAGCCGGCTTTGGGATGAGTACCGCCTGGTGGTGGAGCACGGTGCCGCGGCGGCATTTGCCGCCCTGCACGCCGGCGCCTACGTGCCGGAGGCAGGGGAGCGGGTGGCTGTCATCCTTTGCGGCGCCAACACGGATCCGGCCACCCTGTAGGCGGACCTGGTGGCGGGGCTACCACCACTTCGTCAGCGCCCAGCCGTTATTAGCGCCGTCCCCGTCGTAGCCATCCTTACCGCAGCACAGGCAACGCTTATACAGGCCACCGTCTTCGGCATGTTCAATGTGCCACTCGTGGCGAACATTCAGTTTGCACAACAGGGCCTGGACCATGGCCAACTCCGATCTGAATCGCAGCGCTCTATGGCTCCAATGATGGCCTTCACACCAGCACAATTGAAGAGAGCATCAGGTCACCTGCAGCCCGCTCACCGTCAGCGGACCGGCCAGGACTATTCGCACCGCCTCCAGGTCACAGCCAGCCCGCCCGGTGCCGTCCAGCTCGAGCAGCAGTTCGCCGTCGAACCCGGGACCAACTGCAGCCTCCGCCGCGTCAGTCCACGTGCCGCGGCGTCCCGGCAGCTGCACCACAACCCGGCTGGCGCCGGAGGCAGTGAGCCGGAGCGCCACGCGCCCGGGCCTGCCGCCCTCCCAGCCGCGGT
>DATCVX010000252.1:0-2389 GCA_036566705.1 Arthrobacter sp.
GGGCAACGCCAAGGTGCACGTCTCCGGCCACGCGGCCGCGGGTGAGCTGCTGTACTGCTACAACATCCTGGAACCGCTCAACGCCATGCCGGTGCACGGCGAGACCCGCCACCTGATCGCGAACGGCAAAATCGCCATCGAGTCCGGCGTCCCCACGGCCAGCGTCATCCTCGCGGACAACGGCACCGTGATCGACCTCAAGGACCACCGGGCCGACGTCGTTGGCCAGGTCGAAGTGGGCTTTGTCTATGTGGACGGCTCCAGCGTCGGCGAAATCACCGACGCAGACCTCAAGGACCGCCGGGTCCTGGGTGATGAGGGCTTCATTTCCATTATCACGGTGATCAACCGGGCCACGGGCAAGGTGGTGTCCGGACCGGAGATCCACGCCCGCGGCGTTGCCGAGGACGATTCGGTCTTCGACGACATCATCCCCAAGATCAACGCCGCCCTCGAAGAGGCCGTGCTGAACCACTCCGACCACACCAGCCACCAGCTGCAGCAGGTAGTCCGCCGCGTGGTGGGCACCTGGGTCAACCGGAAGCTCCGCCGCCGCCCCATGATCATCCCCGTGGTGCTCGAGGCGTAACAGCCCTGAGCCCCACTGGAATCACCGAAGGCCCGATCCTCCTGGAACCGGGCCTTCGGTGTCTCAAAATGCAAGCCCGGAACGGGCCGGAAATCCGCGGAATTCCGGCCCGGTTCGGGTAGCGTGGCAGGTATGGCCACTCGTACCACTTCCGCGCCCAAGGGCCCCGCCAGGGGCACCGCCGGTGCCAAATCCGGCAGCACCACTGGCCGCGGGGCCGGCTCCGCGGCGTCCAAAACCGGCCGGACGTCCGCACGCACCAGCACGGCTCGCACCCGCCAGTTGCCCGCCGTCGAAGAGCACCAGCCGTGGCTGGTCCGCGTCGTGGGCGGTGCCTGGCTTGGCATTGGCCACCTGGTGGGCGGCGGCGTCCGCAGGATCGGCCACGACGTCAGCGACCTGGCCGCAGAGGACCGCCGGGACGGCGCCGCACTGTTCAACCTGGCCCTCGGGGTCTTCATCGCCACGTTTGCCTGGTGGGGCCTCACCGGATGGTTCCCCGACACCGTCTACAGCGTCGTCAACGGCACGTTCGGCTGGATGTCGCTCCTGCTGCCGCTGATGCTCTTTGTCTGCGCGTTCCGCCTCTTCCGGCAGCCGTCAGACGGTCGGGGCAACAACCGGGTGGGCATCGGCTTCCTCATCATGACTTTCGCCGGCTGCGGCCTGGCCCACATCGTGGGCGGGCAGCCCACCGTTGCTGACGGCTTCGACGGACTGCGCCAGGCCGGCGGCATGCTCGGTTTCCTGGCCGCCTCGCCGCTGGCAGCCATTCACGCCGCTGTTCCGGTGGCTCTCTATGGCCTGTTGGCATTTGTATCGCTGCTCATCATCACCGCCACGCCCTTCGGAGCGATTCCACGGCGGCTCCGTGCCGGCTACGAGCACCTGATGGGCATCGACCTCCAGGAGCCGGACGAGGACAGGGACGGCCACGACCGCAGCTACCTGGAACAGGCCCCCGCGGCCGTGCCCAAGAAGAAGAAGCGGCGGCTGTTCGGCAAGGACGAGGACTCCGACGCCGGGCTGGAAGGCTATGTGGGCGACGAGGCCTTCGAGCACGCCGTCATCGACGACGACGAACCGGCCGACGACGCGAAGCCAGGCCCCGGGCCGCGGCTTGCTCCCGGCGTGCGCCGACCCACCCAGGCGGAAATCGCCGTGGAGAAGATCAAAGCAGCCCAGGGCCTGGGCGCGGCGGCACATTCGCCGTCGACGGGGGAGAACGCCACCGAAGCGATTCCGCTCGTGACGCCGGGAATGGTTGCCGCGGGGTCGCTGAACCCGGTCAAGGTGCCGGCCAAGCCCGTAGCTCCGGCGCCCCTGCCCACCCCGATCCCACAGCGGACCGAACAGCTGTCCCTGGCCGGCGACGTCACCTACACGCTGCCGTCGTCGGACGTCCTGACGCCCGGCTCCATCCCAAAGGAGCGCACCGAAGCCAACGACGCCATCGTCGCTTCCCTGACCGAGACCCTCAACCAGTTCAACGTCGAAGCGCAGGTGACCGGCTTCAGCCGCGGTCCCACCGTGACCAGGTATGAGATCGAGCTGTCCCCGGGCACCAAGGTGGAGCGGGTCACCGCCCTGTCCAAGAACATCTCCTACGCCGTGGCCAGCTCCGATGTCCGCATCCTGAGCCCGATTCCCGGCAAGTCGGCCATCGGCATCGAGATCCCCAACACGGACCGCGAGACCGTCTCGCTCGGGGACGTGCTCCGCAGCCAGAACGCCCGCCGGACCGACCACCCCATGGTGATGGGCGTCGGCAAGGACGTCGAAGGCGGCTACGTCGTGGCC
>DATCVX010000253.1:0-2985 GCA_036566705.1 Arthrobacter sp.
CGGGACACTTTTGTCCCGGCCCGCCGTCGTCGGAATTCAGCCCAGAAGCCAGGCCGCCCCCAGAAGCAGTGGGACGGCCAGTGCCGAGGTGATGACGGCCGTTGATTGCGCGAGGTTTTGGCCCACGCCGTAACGGACCGCGTACAGGACCACGTTCTGGCCGGTGGGAAGGATTGCGCAGGCGGTGACAACGAACGTGCTGAATGTATCGAGGTGGAACACAAACACGGCCAGCGACCAGGCCAGGGCGGGCTGGACTCCCGACTTGAGGATGACTGCCAGCAGCGTGGGGGCACGGTCGCCGGTTCCCTGGCGCGGCGAGAGGCCGTGGAGTGACATGCCAAAAATGATCAGCATCAGCGGCACGGTCAGCTGGGCCACGAGGGCCAGGGGATCCAATGCCAGTGCGGGCAGTTGAATCCCGGCGGCGCTGACGATGATCCCGAGAATCGCCGCCACCGTTACGGGGTTGCGGAAGGGCGTGGCAAGGATGCGCCACACGGACGCCTTTTTCCCTGCAGGGTCCGAAAGATCCAGGATGGTCAGCGCCACCGGGGTCAGGATGGCCAGCTGGAAAAGCATGATCGGGGTGACGAAGGTAGCGCTGCCGAGGACGTAGAGCGACAGCGGAACACCAAGGTTGGTGGAATTAACGATTCCCGTGGCCAGCGCCCCGATGGTGGTTCGCCGGACGCCCCACCGGCAGATTGCCCCGGTGATGGCGAACAAGGCCATGACGCATACCGCGGTGACAACAGCAATCAGCCCCGTTTGGCTGAGGACTTCGGAGATGTGGCGGGTCGCGATCATGGAGAACATCAGGCTCGGCAGCCCCACCATGAAGGTGAGGGTGGACAGCACCTTCGTCCCGTGCGGTCCGAGGGCGTTGGTCCTCGCCAGGAGATAGCCGATGAGCAGGACCACGCCCACCACAAAGAATCCTTTTAAGACTCCGTCCAAGCCGCTGTCCTCATTTCCGGCGCTACGTTCCCCGCGCAAGTCTTCCATGCGCGGCGTGCCGTCGAGGATTGTTGCCTGGCCGGGAGGGGACTAGCCGTTGATGGCCTGCGGGACGCCGAGGGCCTTCAGGCCTTCGACGCCGAATTCGAGGCCGTAGCCGGACTGCTTGGCGCCGCCGAAGGGGACGCGGGGGTCCACGGCGCCGTGTTTGTTGATCCAGACGGTGCCGGCTTCGAGGCGGGCGGCGACCCTGCGGGCTTCGGCGACGTTCGGGGACCAGACGGAGGCGCCAAGTCCGACGTCGAGCCCGTTGGCCATGCTGATGGCCTCGTCCACGGTGCTGTAGCGGATGATCGGCAGGGCAGGGCCGAACTGTTCCTCGGTGACCAGGGGGTTGGTGTTGTCGATGTCGGCCACCAGGGTGGCGGGGTAGAAGTGGCCGGGCTGGTCCGTGTCCGGGTCGCCGCCGAGGAGGATCCGGGCGCCGGAATCTCGGGCAGCGTCCACCAGGGAAACGACGATGTCGTACTGCGCCCTGTTCTGCAGCGGGCCCAGGACGTTGTTTTCGTCCAGGCCCACGCCCATCGGCATCGCGGCGGCGACCTTGGTGAGCTCTTCGCAGACGGCGTCGTAGATGTCGTCGTGGACATAGAGGCGCTTCAGGGCGGCGCAGGTCTGGCCATTGTTGATGAAGGCGCCCCAGAACAGGCCCTCAGCGATCGCGGCGGGATCGGCGTCGGGCAGGACGATGCCGGCGTCGTTGCCGCCGAGCTCCAGGGTGAGCCGCTTGACGGTGTCCGCGGAGGACCTGATGATGGCTTTTCCGGTGGCCGTGGAGCCGGTGAACATGACCTTTCCGATGGCGGGGTGTTCGGCGAGGCGTGCGCCCACGTCGCGGCCGCCTGAAACGACGGTCAGCAGGCCTTCGGGGAGTTCCTCGTTGATGACCTTGACCAGGGCCAGGACGGACAGTGGGGTGTATTCGGAGGGTTTGACGACGACGGCGTTGCCCATCCGGAGGGCCGGGGCGATCTGCCAGACGGTGATCATCATCGGCCAGTTCCAGGGGCCGATGGCACCGACGACGCCGATGGGCCGGTAGTGCAGCTCGGCGTACGTTTCGCCGTCGTCCACCACCGTTTCAGGTTCCAGGGGCGTGGCGGCGGTGGCCCGCAGCCAGGCGGCGCAGGCGCCCACCTCGAACCGTGCGTTGGGGCCGTTCAGGGGTTTTCCCTGCTCGCGGGAGAGCAGCCGGGCGAGTTCCTCGGCGGAGCGTTCGACGGCGTCGGCCGCCTTGAGGAGCGCGGCGGACCGGGCGTCGTGGCCCAGTGCGGCCCAGGCCGGCTGCGCTGCAGCGGCAGTTTCGATGGCGGTTTCAAGGTCCTCGACGGTGTGGACCGGGGCTTCGCCGACAGGAGTGCCGGTGGCGGGGTCAAGGATGGTCCGGGTGTCGCCGGAGTCCGGGGTGATCGAGGCCAGCAGGGCGTCGTAGGTTTCCATGGGTTACTCCACTTCGAGTAGGCAATGCGCACCGGCCGGCGTGGCCTGAGGCTATGCCTTGAGTCTGCCCCGCTGCTTCCGGGCCGTCTTGTGTATCCGCGAACGGCGGTTGACCTGAGGCGAACAGTTGCGCCGGGGCAGCCGCGGGTGGCACGTCACTGCACTCACGCACAACAACTGATCGCTCCAGGACAAGGCGCAGGCCGGGTCCGCTGCCATGCTGGATTCATCGGTGCCAAGCCCCTCGCGCGGCCCCCCTTCCCCCCAACGCTCATGACCGTTAAGAAGGATCCAATGAGTATTTCGAATTCCGAGTCCCGGACCACTGAAGCCGCTCCGCGCACGGAGCACTCAACCGCCCTCCGCGCCGGCAGCATCGGCGTGATGGGCATCCTGTTCTTTGTCCTCTCCGCCCAGGCGCCCCTCACCGGGATCGTCGGCGCTTCGCCCCTCGCGGCCGCACTCGGCAACGGCGCCGGTGCCCCGGGTGCCTACCTGATCGTCGGCATTGTGATTGTGGTCTTC
>DATCVX010000254.1:0-6140 GCA_036566705.1 Arthrobacter sp.
TTCTTCTCGTTGATCAGGAGCGCAAAAACATTGCGGGCGAGCCTGATCTCCGGAACATCCAGCACCACGACCCCGGCCGGGCGGTGCCGCAGCGCGAGCTCAGGCACCAGTGCGGCGCCCAGTCCGGCGGCCGCCATCTCCAGGCTGGCGTGGAAATCGTCGCTGTAGGCCACGACGCGCGGGTGCAGGTTGCAGCTCGCGAAGAGCCGTTCGATCACCATGGCGTCGGGGGATCCGGGATGGTGCATGATCCAGGGCATCTCGGACAAGTGGTCCGCGGCCACCTTGGCGTCGGAGCGGAACCCCCAGCCGGCAGGCAGCACAACGCGGAAGTTGTCGTCGCCGATCCACTGCCGGTTGATGGTGTGCGGCCAGGCGAGCCCGGACTGGCCCACCTGGAAGACCAGCGCCACGTCCAGTTCCCCGCCGGTGCGCAGTCCCTGGATGGTCTGGGACGGTTCGGCCACGGAGACCCGCAGGTCGATTCCCAGGTTTTTCCATGCAGGGTTCTTAAGGATCCGGGGCAGGACGTAGGTTGCCAGGCTGGGAAAGATCCCCAGCCGCAGTTCCTGGCTGGTGCTGTCCTGTGTTTTCGAAGCGGCGGCCATCAGAGCCTCGATGTCCGTCAGCACCTTGGCGGCGTGCCGGGTCATGACCACGGCGGCTTCGGTGGGAACCACACTGCGGGCCGAGCGCTGGAATAGAACCACACCCGTGTCCCGTTCGAGGGCAGACATCTGCTGGGACACCGCCGATGCGGTATAGCCCAGGCGCGCGGCGGCGGCCGCAAACGAGCCGAGCCGCGTCACTTCAAGGAGGGTCTTCAGGTGTACCGGATTTACCAACGCTGTCCTTCAGGTCAGGGCCGGGCGGACCGGGGTGGTCAGGGTCTGGGCGGCCGCTTCATTCTGGCACACGAACAATCACCGCCGGTATGTCGCGCCGGTCCCCGCCCGCCCGCACTGGAGAATCGGGATCAGCAAAGATTCTTGGGAAAACACTCATCCGTAGGCCCGACGGTGACGAACTGCCCCTAGAAAGTTCGCAAAAAACGCAGAACGAGTCCGAGTAACAGGAGCAGATCAGTGTCAATCCCAGGGAAAAACGCCGGGAGCACGGGCCGCCGCGTGGCGGTCGTCGGCAGCGGCGTGGCAGGACTCACGGCGGCTTATGTCCTCAACCGGCATGACAGCGTCACCCTCTTCGAAGCGGACACCCGGCTGGGCGGCCACGCACATACGCACAGCGTGCCCCAGCAGAACGGCCCTGCCTTGGGCATAGACACCGGCTTCATCGTCCATAACGAACGGACCTATCCCACGCTGCTGCGGCTGTTCGCCGAGCTGGGCGTGGAAACGCAGGATTCCGAAATGAGCATGTCCGTCCGCTGTGACGGGTGCGGGCTGGAATACGCCGGGGCGCGCGACGGCGCCCGCGGCATCATCGCGCGCCCGTCGAGCCTGCTGCGTGGACGCTACCTCCGGATGCTGGTCGAAGTCATGCGCTTCTACCGCCGGGCCCGGGCGCTCATCCAGGAGGTGCCGGCGTCGCCCGATGACCCCCAGGCCGCCGCCCCGGAGCCGACCCTCGGCGAGTTCCTGGAGCGGGAGCGCTTCAGCCCCTACTTCATCTCGCACTTCATGACCCCCGTGGTCAGCGCCGTCTGGTCCTGCGACCCCACCACTGCGCTGTCCTACCCGGCCCGGTATCTGTTTACGTTCCTGGGGCACCACGGCATGCTGGGCGTCAAGGGTTCGCCCCAATGGCGCACAGTCACGGGCGGTTCGGCGAGGTACGTGGAGAAGCTCGCGGCAACACTGCCGGACGTCCGGCTTGGCACACCGGTTACAGCCGTCCGCCGGCACGCCGACGGCGTGGAGGTCGCCACAGCGAACGGCGTGGAAAACTTCGACGCCGTGGTGATTGCCACGCACCCGGCACAGGCACTCGGCGTCCTCGCTGACGCCACCCCGGACGAGAAGGCGGCGCTGGGCGGCATGCCCTACTCCGTCAACCACACCGTCTTCCACCGCGACCCTGCGGTCCTTCCCGCCGCGGCCAACGCCAAAGCGTCCTGGAACTACCGGCTCCCTGGTTGCGACGCCCGTCCGGACAAGGTCCTGGTCAGCTACGACCTCACCCGGCTCCAGCGGCTTGAACCCGCAGACGGGCGGCCCTACCTGGTCAGCCTGGGGGAGTCCGAACTCATCGCCGACGACCAGGTACTGGAACGGATGGTCTACGAACATCCCCAGTACACGCCCGACTCGCTGCACGCACAGCAGCGCATCGCCGCCCTCAGCGACCACCGCGTGGCGTTCGCCGGAGCCTACCTAGGCTGGGGGTTCCACGAGGACGGTGCACTGTCCGGCGTGCGGGCCGCAGCCAGCCTGGGCCGTTCCTGGGCTGCAACCGGGACGGCGGGGGAGCCGGAACTGCTGGCGGCTGCGGAGGGCACATGACTTCCACCGCAGCCATCTACCGCACCTCGATCTCCCATGTGCGGCAGACCCCGCTGAAGAACGCCTTCACGTACCGCAGCTACAGCTGGTTCGTTGACGTCGACCGCCTGCCGCGCCTGCCGCTGCTGATGCGGCCGCTGGCGGAGTTCCGTGCGGGCGACCACCTGGGCGACCCGTCGGCAACCATCCGCGCCAACGTTGAGCGGTTCCTGCGGACCCGGGGAGTGGAGCCCGACGGCGGGGCCATCCGGATGCTGACCAGCGCACGGGTCTTTGGCCATGTCTTCAACCCCCTCACGCTCTTCTGGTGCTATCGGCAGTCCGGGGACCTGCAGTGCGTCATCGCCGAAGTCCACAACACCTACGGCGAACGCCACTGCTACCTCCTGGAGACCGATCCCTCCGGCCGGGCCAGCGTGCCCAAGGCCTTCTACGTATCACCGTTCAACGACCTTGACGGGCAGTACCGGATGAAGCTTCCGGCGCCGGATGAACGGCTGGCCGTGTCGATCGTGCTGGAGCGCGAAGGACACCGGCCGTTCATCGCCACCATGGATGGTGAACGGCATCCGGCCACCATCAAAAACATCCTCGCAGCAGCAGTTGCCGTCCCGGCCGCGCCGCTGCTGGTATCCGCCCTGATCAGAATCCAGGGCGTCAAACTCTGGGCAAAACGCCTGCCCGTCGTCAAAAAGCCACATCACCCCTCACAGGAGGCAGTCCAATGACAATGACCGATGAAAACGGAACAGCTGCAGCCGCGCAGGTCTCCACCGCGAAGTCAGGCACCCGGCACCCTGTGACGGACTGGAACGGAGCCGGGGTACCGGCAGCGCCGGCCACCATCGATCCGGACGTCTGGCCCGGCGTTGCCCACGCGCCGTCGGGCACCAAGGCCCTGGTGGCGGGCAAGGCCGCCGGACTGCTGTTCCGGGCGGCCGTCCGCCGGCTGCCCCTGCGGGTGTCCTACCCGGACGGTTCAGTCCTTGGCGCCGGCGGGCCGGAAGCGCCCGTTATGACCATGGTCAGGCCTGAAGCGTTCGAGGCGCGGATCGGGGACAACGGCCTGATCGGACTCGGCGAGGCGTTTATGGCCGGGGACTGGGAGGCCTCTGACCTTGCGGGTGTGCTGGAGGTTTTCGCGGCATCCGTGGATACGCTGATTCCCACGCCTTTGCAGAAGCTCCGGACCCTGTACCTGCCGCGGACGCCGCGGCAGGAGCGCAACGACGAGCAGAACACCCGCAGCAACATCTCGCGGCACTACGACCTCTCCAACGAACTGTTCTCCAACTTCCTGGACAGCACCATGAGCTACTCGTCAGCGCTGTTCCCGGCGGAGGCCGGAGCGCTGGCATCCGTGCCATGGGAGTCCCTGGCGGAAGCCCAGCGGGCCAAGATCGACAGGCTGCTGGACAAGGCCGGCGTGGCGGACGGAACGCGTGTGCTGGAAATCGGCACGGGCTGGGGCGAGTTGGCCTTGCGGGCTGCGGCGCGCGGCGCCACCGTGTACAGCGTCACGCTCTCCAGCGAGCAGCAGGCCCTGGCCCAGGAGCGGATCGCCGCCGCCGGTTATGCGGACCGGGTGACGGTCGCCCTGCAGGACTACCGGGCCGTGGAAGGCGAATTCGACGCCGTTGTGTCCGTTGAGATGATCGAGGCAGTGGGCTACGAATACTGGCCCATCTACTTCCAGACGATCGACCGCGTGCTTGCCCCCGGCGGCAAGGTGGCCATCCAGGCCATCACCATGCCGCACGGGCGCATGCTCGCCACGCGCAATGCCTACACCTGGGTCCACAAGTACATCTTCCCGGGCGGGTTCCTGCCGTCCGTACGCGCCATCGAGGGAGTAACGCAGCAGCACACCACGCTCCGTGTCCGGGAACGCCGGGGCATGGGCGACCACTACGCGGCGACCCTGCGGCTCTGGGAGGAGCGGTTTATGGCCCGATCGCCTGAGGTGGGCGAGTTGGGCTTTGACGCGGTGTTCCAGCGGATGTGGCTCTTCTACCTGTGCTACTCGCGGGCGGGTTTCCAGTCGGGCTACCTGGACGTGCAGCAGATTGTGCTGGACCGCCGGGAGGCGCAGCTCTAGTTTTTGGGTAATCACGCGGACACTGCCCGATTGTCCGTGGGATTGGTCACCTTGAGGGGTTCCGAAGGTCACTTCGGGACCCCTTTTTGTGTGCCGGACACAACATATGGGGTGCCCGGCACCAGGCGCGACACGCCGTCCACGGGGCGACACGCTGACGGTTAAATGTGGCTAAGTACTCCACAGGGTGTGGATTTCGTCCCTGAAATCAGCGGATTTCCGGACATTTTGCGGGGGCCGGCCTGTGGATTAAAAGTGCATTAAATGACATACTTGTAATACATCATCTTGGGGTTCCAGGGAGCCCTCTGCACTACATGTAGTATCTACATACAGCTTGAGCGGGACACCAGCGCAGGACATCAAACTGTAGACGGGCCGCGGAAGCGGCATGCAGGCCAGGGCAGTAACGGACATGGATTCCAGTTCGGAACGGCCCGCCTAAGAAGAGCGATATTTCGACAAAGGGGACAGGGACCATGACCGTTACGGTTTACACAAAGCCGGCTTGTGTTCAGTGCAACGCAACGTACCGTGCACTGGATAAAAAGGGCATCACCTACCAGAGCGTGGACATCTCCCAGGACGCCGAGGCCCTCGAGCGCCTGAAGGCGCTGGGGTACATGCAGGCTCCTGTTGTGGTCACGGACCAGGACCACTGGTCAGGCTTCCGCCCGGACAAGATCGAGGAACTGGCTCTCTCCGCCGTTTCCTCCGTGGCCTAGGCCCTCATTTTTTTCCTGCCGTCAGGCAACCTTCGATGCAGCTGAGGTGACTCCCGTGGCACTGGCAACAGCCGGGGCTTCCTTCACAGCGAGTGGTGAAACCGACAATCCCCTTGACGCGGCTCAGCGCGCCGGCCGGGATGGTGCCGGACAGGATCAGGCGGTTCCGCCGGATCCGGTCACCACGCAGAGCCAGCTGATCTATTTTTCCTCCACCTCCGAGAACACCAGCCGCTTCGTTGCGAAACTCGGCCGCGAGCTGGCCCGGATCCCGCTATACCCGAAGGACGCACCCCTTCTCGCCACCAGGCCGTTTGTGCTGGTGCTGCCGACGTACGGCGGCACAGGCGGCGAAGGATCGGTGCCCAAACAGGTCATCCGCTTTCTGAACAACCCGCAGAACAGGAAACTGATCCGCGGCGTCATCGGTGCAGGCAACACAAACTTCGGGGACCACTACTGCATGGCTGCGGACATCATCGCCGCCAAATGCAAGGTCCCCAGGCTTTACCGCTTCGAACTTATGGGCACGCCAGACGACGTTGCCCGCGTCAACAATGGATTGGACACGTTTTGGACACGACTGTCGCAGATACAGAAGTAACCAGGGCCGAAGGCCAGGGCACCGCCGTCGCTGAAAAGCGGAGTGCCGCCGTCGAAAAGCCCGAGATGCCGGCCGCCTACAAGGGGCTTGGCTATCACGAGCTGAACGCGATGCTGAACCTGTACGGCCCCAACGGCGAGATCCAGTTCGAAGCTGACCGCGAGGCCGCGCACCAGTACTTCTTGCAGCACGTGAACAACAACACCGTGTTCTTCCACGACCTGGAAGAGAAGCTCGACTACCTGGTGAAG
>DATCVX010000255.1:0-3049 GCA_036566705.1 Arthrobacter sp.
ACCATTGCGGCGCTCTACCTTCCCAGCCTCAACGCCCAGATCATCGACGAAGGCGTTTCCCGCGGGGACACGGACTTCATTTGGCGCACCGGCGGGGTGATGCTGCTCGTCGCGTTCATCCAGGTCGGAACTGCGATCGCCGGTGTGTATTACGGCTCCAAGACGGCCATGGCTGTGGGGCGCGACCTCCGCCGTGGTGTGTTCCGGAAGGTCACCAGTTTCTCCGCCAAGGACGTGAACACGTTCGGCGCGCCCACGCTCATCACCCGCGGCACCAACGACGTCCAGCAGGTCCAGATGCTGGTGCTGATGGGGCTGAACTTCATGGTGGCCACCCCCATCATGTGCATCGGCGGCATCATCATGGCGCTGCGCGAGGACCTCAGTCTGTCCTGGCTGGTCTGGGTCTCCGTGCCCGTACTGATTGTGGTGGTGGGCTACCTGGTGGTCCGGCTGATGCCGCTCTTTCGCTCCATGCAGAAGAAGATCGACCGCATCAACGCCGTCCTCCGCGAGCAGATCATCGGCATCAGGGTGGTCCGCGCCTTTGTCCGCGAGCCCTATGAAACAGAACGATTCGGCGAGGCCAACAAGGAACTGACCGACGTGTCGCTGAAGATCGGCTCACTGTTCGTCCTGATGTTCCCGGCCATTGGCATGATCCTGCACCTGTCCACCGCCGCCGTGCTGTGGTTCGGCGGGCAGCGCGTTGATTCCGGCGAGATGCAGGTGGGCGCCCTGACAGCGTTCCTGCAGTACCTGCTGCAGATCCTTGTCGCCGTCATGATGGGCACGTTTATGGCCATGATGATCCCGCGCGCCTCGGTGTGTGCGGACCGCATCGGTGAGGTGCTCGACGTCGAACCCTCCATCCACGATCCCGAACGGCCGGAAACTCCCGCCACGCTGGCCGGCGTGGTGGAATACCGGAACGTCACCTTTGCCTACCCCGGCGCCGAGTCGCCGGTACTGAGCAACATCAGCTTCACCGCCAGGCCGGGCGAGACCGTGGCGATCATCGGCTCCACCGGCGCAGGAAAAACCTCGCTGCTGTCCCTGCTGCCGCGGCTCTACGACATCGCCGAGGGCGAGGTGCTCCTCGACGGCGTTTCCGTCAGCAACCTGGACCGGGCCGAGATCACCAAGCGCGTGGCCCTCGTGCCGCAGCGGCCGTATCTTTTCTCCGGCACCATCGAGCACAACCTGCGCTTCGGCAAGACCGAAGCCACCGACCAGGAACTCTGGGACGCCCTGCACGTGGCCCAGGGCGAGGACTTTGTCCGCGAGAAGAAGAACGGCCTGAACGCCCGCATCGCCCAGGGCGGCACCAACGTCTCCGGCGGCCAGCGGCAGCGGCTCTGCATTGCCCGTGCCCTCGTCACCAAGCCCAGGGTCTACCTCTTTGACGACTCCTTCTCGGCCCTGGACGTCGCCACCGACGCCAGGCTCCGCGGGGCGCTGAAGCGGACCACCGCGGACGCCACCGTGATCATCGTGGCCCAGCGCATCTTCACCATCACCGAGGCAGACCAGATCCTGGTCCTGGACAACGGACGGATCGTGGACCGGGGCACGCATGAGGAACTCCTGGAAACCTCGCCCACGTACCAGGAAATTGTTGAATCCCAGCTGAGCGTGGAGGAAATGGCATGAGCGCCCCCAAGAAGGACTCAACAGGCTCGAGCACCGAAACGACGGATTCCGCGGTCACGCCCGAAGTCCTGGAAGACGACGACTTTTTCGAGGAGGAGTACAAGCCCTCGGAGGCCGACGGCGACATGTTCGGCGGCATGCCCGCAAAAAAAGCCGAACACTTCTGGCCCTCCGCCAAGCGGCTGATGGGGCTGCTGAAACCGGAAGCCGCCGGCATCTGGGCCGTGGTCGCCATGGTGGTGGTCGCGGTGGTCCTGAACGTCATCGCCCCCAAGATCCTGGGCCAGGCCATGGACGTGATCTTCGGCGGCGTTGTGGGCAAGCAGCTCCCCGCCGGGGCGAGCAAGGAAGAGTTCGTGGACGGGCTGCGCCAGCAGGGGCAGGACAACTTCGCGGACATGATCTCCAAGATGGAACTGGTTCCCGGAAGCGGCATCGACTTCCAGAAGCTGTCCGTCCTCATTGCCGTCGTGCTGCTGATGTACTTTGTGGCCAACATCTTCCTGTGGCTGCAGGGCTACGTCCTGAACCGGATCGTCATGAAGGTCATCCGGCAGCTGCGTGACGACACCGAAAAGAAGCTGAACCGGCTGCCGCTGAACTACTTCGACACCCGCCAGCGCGGCGATGTCCTCTCCCGGGTAACCAACGACGTCGACAACATCCAGCAGGCGCTCCAGCAGGCGTTTGCCCAGCTGATCAACTCGCTGCTGACGGTCATCGGCATTGTGGTCATGATGTTCATCGTCTCCTGGCAGCTGGCGCTGATCGCACTGGTCGCCCTCCCGCTGTCCGGCGTGGCCGCCGGCATCATCGGCTCCCGCAGCCAGAAGCTCTTCGCAGCCCAGTGGAAGAACACCGGCTCGCTGAACGGACAGATCGAGGAGTCCTTCTCCGGCCACGACCTGGTGCGCGTCTTTGGCCGCGACGCCGACATGCTGGAACGGTTCGAGGAACGCAACGAAGCCCTGTACAAGGCCAGCTTCGGCGCCCAGTTCGTCTCCGGCATCATCTTCCCGGTGATGCAGTTCGTCTCCTACCTCAGCTACGTCGGCATCGCCGTCGTGGGCGGCCTCCGCGTCGCCTCAGGATCCATGTCCCTGGGCGACGCCACGGCCTTCATCCAGTACTCGCGCGAATTCACGCAGCCGCTGGGACAGATGGCCGGCATGGCCAACATGCTGCAGTCCGGCGTCGCATCCTCGGAGCGGGTCTTCGAATTCCTTGACGCCGACGAACAGGACGCCGAGACAGCCACTGACCACCTGCCGGCCAAGACCGACGGGCATGTGGAGTTCCGGGACGTCACGTTCAGCTACACCGAGGACAAGCCGCTGATCGAGAACCTGTCCTTCACCGCAGAACCCGGGCACACGGTGGCCATCGTCGGTCCCAC
>DATCVX010000256.1:0-5572 GCA_036566705.1 Arthrobacter sp.
TGCCGCCCAGGACGGACTGTTCAGCCGGGATGTCCTGGGGAGGCTTCCGGCTGCTTTCGGATCCGCGGGTGCCCTCGATCGGGTCCAGATGCGTTACTGACAAAGCTGCCGTCCTCCATTGTGTGCCGCAGCGGAACGAGAGGGTTCCACCGTGGTTAAGCTGTTCTTCCTGTGGGGTGCGGGCGTCCGGGACATCCGCAACACACCCAACAGGTCAGGTCTACCGGAGGGCACCGACAATTACTGTCCGGCCGCCCTGTCGGGCCCATGGGTTTTGTGCACAAAGAGTTATCCCCAATATCCACAGGTTATCCACAGAGGTGTCCGCCGCGGCGGGATCCAGGGATCCGCCGTGGTGGTCCGCGTACTCCGCCGCAGCGTTTTCGCACCCCAAAAACAGGTATTCCGCTACGCTAGTCCCCCTTTCCCAAAGGGCAAAGCCCACTGTCCCCACGGCCTGTGGAAAACCTGTGCACTAAGCGGCATAGCTTGTGCACAGCCTGTGGGTGAGCCTGTGGAAACAAAAAAAGTTTCACCCCAAATACACGTCTGACCTGCGGAAACTATCCTCCGTGCGTGTGGAAGAAATATTCTTTTGCCAAACCTTCATCCACAGCTTGCAGGCCAAGGCTGTTGATTGCGGACCGAATTCCGGGCCCAATCCTCGCCGGATATCCCTGGACCGTGATCAATTCCACAGCAAGGCCGCCGAATTGACGGCACGCCCGGCGGACTGTATGCGGGTCGCGGAATATGCTGTGGATAACAGCGATCTGGCATAAGCTCTATACATGGGCGAAATACTGATGGTGCTGTTGCCTGCGCTGGTTTTGGTGGCGGTAATCTGGGCTCTTTCGACAGCCCTCAGCCCCCGCGATTCCGGAATCTCCGACGCCGAAAAATACCAGCAGGACCTCGCAATGCGCTCGGCCGAACATTATGCCAACCAGGTCCGGGTCGCCACCGCTGCCCGCGCCAGGCTGGACGCCAACACCCGTCCCAGCCAGAACGAGGCGCAACAGACCCAGCAGGCGGACAACGCACGGGCTGCACTTCACGCGCAGGCCGGCGGTATGCCCGGCCAGCATGGGTACACGGCACTTCCGGGCGGGCAGCTCAACCCTCAGTTCGCCCTGCAACTGCAGTCCATGGCCCGCAGCGGGCAAAAGCTCCAGGCCATTAAACTCCTCCGCCAGGCGACGCACTTTGACCTGGCTACGGCTAAGAAGTACATAGATCGGCTTTAGAAATGGAATCGCTTGTGATCCCCGCCTTCATCCTGGTTGTTGTGGCTGCCGGTGTGGCCTTGGCTGCCCGCGCCATCAGCAGGCGCCTGAAGGCTTCCGCGGCAGCCGGCGCCGCCACCACCGCCAGTGATCCCGTGGAATTGGCCAGGACGGCCGCCGCGAAGCTTACGGAGGACCAGCACCGCCGGCTCTACGCCCTCATCGCCCAAGGACAGGCCATGGCGGCCATCAAGCTCTACTACGAGGCCACAGACGCCGGCCTGAGGGCCGCACGGGATGCCGTGAGCGCACTGGCGGCCCACCCGCAGCCATACCGGACTCCCGCCTCCGCCCAGGAGGCGCAGGAGGCCGACGATGACGACACTCCGCAGCGATTTCCCTACCGGTACCGGGCCATCGCCAGCAAGGGTGATGTAACCCGGGAAGTCAGCAGCAATATGCTCAACGACGAGATTTACGGGCGGATCCGCACGCTGGCCCGCAGCGGCGACACCGAAGGCGCCGCTACGGCCCTGACCCGGCACTCGGACATCACCCTCAAGCAGGCCCGCGAGTTCATCGCCCTCCTCGACGATTAGGGCAAGGGGGCAAGCGCGGAACGCCGCAGGGCGGCCCGGCTAGAAGTCGAAGAGGTCCCCCAGCCAGCCTTCCTTCTTCTTGTGGCCGCGGCGGTCATAGTCACGGTCGTGGCCCTGCTTGCCGTACTTGCGGTCGTCGTAGCGCGGCTGTTCGTAGCGCGGCTGGTCGCGCCGCGGTTCAAAGTTCGGGTACAGCGGAGGCGGCGTCGGGCCGGGTGCCGGGGCTTCCGGGCGGGCAGGCGTCGGGACTCCTCCGCCCATTGCCCCGTTGGCGCGGTCGATGATCTTGTCGAGCTCACCGCGGTCGAGCCATACGCCGCGGCACTGGGGGCAGTAGTCAATCTCCACACCGCTGCGTTCGCTCATGATCAGGTCAATGGAATCCACAGGACACTTCATGTCCCGGTCAACGATCGGAGGGCCCGGATAGTTCGGCTGCAGGATCTCATCGCACTTAGAGCCTGGCTTAGCGCCCGCCGGAGATGCCCGCCAGCAGCTGTTCAAACGGCAGGGACTCCAGGGCCGCCGTCTTGCGGCCGGGCTGCGCTCCCGTCAGCAGTCCGGCAAACTCAGCCGCTGCGCGGTCGATCCGGGACGATAGGGGCGAGCCGCCGTCGTCCGCGTTTCCCCAGTCCTGGGGGCCGGCAAAAACTCCGGTCGGAGCCGTCCGCGTGCGCAGGTAGCTGAACAACGGACGCATGGCGTAGTCCAGGACCATCTGGTGGCGGTCGGTGCCGCCGGTGGCCCCGAGCAGGACGGCCTTGCCGTCCAGGGACTTGGGGTCCAGGACGTCAATGAACGACTTGAACAAGCCGCTGTACGACGCGCTGAACACGGGACTGACTGCAATGATGCCGTCGGAGGCCTCCACCCCCGCAATGACCTCCGCCAGGCGCGGGGCCGCGTAGCCGGTGACAAAGTTGTTTGCGATGTCCACGGCGAGGTCACGGAGCTCGACAACGTCCACCTTCACGTCATAACCTGCACCCGCGAGCCTGCGTTCTGCAGCGGCAGCGAGCTGGTCTGCGAGCAGCCTGCTCGACGACGGCACACCAAGGCCGGCGGACAGGACGGTGATGCGGCGGGTTTCCACGATGGACTCCTGAGGTTCGGTTGCTACTAGGGTACATGTGTTTGCATGTACCTTGGGTAACCGGCGGCATTCCGCGTTTATTCCGCACCTGCCACATGACCGGTACACCACCACCTTCGCGCGACGCGTCACACGCCGTTGACAGCCGGGCCCGGCCTGAGGAATATCAAAGGTGCCGGTGCGCCTCGCTGTCTGTCGGAGCCGACCTGCAGTCCGGCTTCTCGAAGGGTTATCGGATGCAGTCAGCACTACCTCGTCTCAGATCCTTCCGGCGTGTGGCCATAACCGCGGCGGCCCTGGCGGTCTCCGTCGCCGGTTGCAGCGCTCAGGCGCCGCCTGATATCCGGATCGCTGCAGTCGGTGACATGAACGGCGTCAAGACCTATGCTCCCGATAGCCCGTCAGGAAGGAA
Source organism: Arthrobacter sp. (assembly GCA_036566705.1). Classification (GTDB taxonomy): domain Bacteria; phylum Actinomycetota; class Actinomycetes; order Actinomycetales; family Micrococcaceae; genus Arthrobacter. The sequence continues at coordinate 3,331 of DATCVX010000256.1, forward strand.
CGGTGCGGCGATCACCCGGCTCGTGCAGAACAACGAGATCGACGCATTCCTAGGGCTCGGCGACTTCCAGTACGACACCGCGCGCTGCGCTGACTACGTGAACTACTGGACGCAGCTGTGGGGCGGTACGTTGCCCAAGTTGTACTGGGTGTCCGCCCCCAACCACGACTGGCAACCCGGCCGCAACGAAGACCTCGACGACTTCATGAATGGCCAATGCCCGGGGTCTCCGGATAAGGCTGCGATCAACCAGGAGCGTGGCTTCATCGGGAACGGGGACCCGTACTCGAAGGACTTCGGAAACTGGCACTTCGCATTCCTGTCATCCGCGCACTGGCGGTACAGCCCCACGCAGGCTCGGGAGGCAACGACGTGGCTGGATAACGACCTCACTGCTGCTAAGGCTGCGGGCAAGCACCTGGCAGTCGTCTACCACGAACCGTACTTCACCTCGAACACGGAGGAACATGAGCGGGCCGTTGACCACAAACCGTGGATCGACGTGATGTGGAAACACCGGGTCCGCCTGACCCTGTCAGCGTCACAACACAACTACGAACGGTCATGTCCGGTGAACAACTCTGACCAGTGCGTCAGCGACGGGATGACGGCCTTCCAGGTTTCCACGGGAGGTGTGGGTCTGCGCCCCTTCACGAACAGTCCGACGTACATCGTCAAGCGGTTCAGCGACACTCACGGGTTCCTTCGGATGACGCTCCGGGGCGACGGGTCTTTCGACTGGAACTTCGTGCCAACGTCGGGGTCGGGCACGGATTCCGGTACGCGTTCGGCACCGTAGTACCTGCCTGATGCGGCTCCTCAACCACGGGCCCGGAGCGCGTCAGCAGCGGCACGACTGACAAGCAGGATTGGCTCTGCCAGACTGCCTGCATGGCTGAAAACAAGACCCAGGCAACGAGTGCGTCGGTGGACGAATTTCTGGCCGGAGTGAAACATCCGATCCGGCACTCTGACGGCCTTCGCCTCCTGCAGCTGATGACTGAAATCACTGGCGAGAAAGCACAGATGTGGGGGCCCACGATCGTGGGCTTCGGGCGGTACCACTACAAATACGAAACGGGCAGGGAGGGCGATGCCGCCGCCGTGGGATTCTCTCCCCGGAAGGCGAGCCTTTCACTTTACGGGCTTATCTACGGCCCCGAGGCGGAGGGACTGCTGCCCAAGCTGGGCAAGTACAAAACCGGCGCCGGCTGCCTGTACATCAACAAGCTCGAGGACGTGAACGAGGGGGTGCTGGCCGAGCTGATCCGGGCGGGATACCGGCACGTGACCACGGTGCTGCATAGCCCCTGACATCCCACCCCCATGAGGCAACGCGGGGTCACTTGATGCCCCTCCGGAGGCAATCATTGGGCATTAAGTGACCCCGCGTTGCATGGGGAGAAGGCACAGAAAACCCCCGCTGCCAGGGCAACGGGGGTTTTCGTGCAGTTCAGGACTGCGCAGCCGGAGAGGCTACTTGCCTGCGACTACGTCGAGTTCGATCACAGCGGCGACGTCGTCGTGCAGACGGACGTTGGCCTGGTAGGAACCGACCGACTTGATGTGTGCCGGCAGTTCAACCTTGCGCTTGTCGATTTTGCCGAGGCCAGCGGCCTCAACAGCGTCGGCTACGTCGCCCTGCTTGACGGTGCCGAACAGGCGTCCGGTCTCGCCAGCCTTGACAACGAGCTTGACCGGCTTGGAGGAGAGTGCAGCGGCCTGCTTCTGAGCGTCTTCCAGGGAAGCGTGCTCGCGGGCGGCGCGGGCAGTCTTGATGGACTCAACCTGCTTCTCGCCACCCTTCGACCAGGTCAGGGCGAAGTTGCGGGGCAGCAGGAAGTTACGTGCGTAACCGTCCTTGACCTCGACAACGTCGCCAGCAGCACCGAGACCGGTTACTTCGTGGGTCAGAATGAGCTTTGCCATGTTAGTTAATCCCTTCCTTAGCCGCGGCCAGCGCCGGAGTAAGGCAGCAGGGCAACTTCGCGGGCGTTCTTGATTGCCTGTGCGATTTTGCGCTGTTCCTGCACCGTGACGCCAGTGACGCGACGGGCGCGGATCTTTCCGCGGTCGGAGATGAACTTGCGCAGCAATGCTACGTCCTTGTAGTCGATGACGGTGATGTCAGCGGCCTTCAAGGGGTTGGACTTTGGTTTGGGCTTACGGAGTTCAGCCTTAGCCATCGTGGAGCTCCTATTCTATGGAGCCCGTGGATATTGATCCACGGGATGGTGGTGGT
>DATCVX010000257.1:0-6230 GCA_036566705.1 Arthrobacter sp.
TTTTGCCGGCGAACGCCGGGGCGTGGGCCTTCCAGGTGGAGATCTCACCCTTGCGCGACTGCCGGGTGGCCGTGGTGGTGTGCAGTGCCTGGCCCACGGACTGGAAGATCGTCTCGACGTCCAGGCCCAAAAGGGTGCCAATGCCCGCGGCGGCGGAGGGTCCAAGGTGGGCCACGTGGTCGATCTTGTGCTTATGCAGGCAGATCGCCTTGACCAGGTTGACCTGGATTTCATACCCGGTGGCAATGGCGCGCACCAGGTCCGCGCCGGTGGAACCCACGTGCTGGGCGACAGCCAGGATCGGCGGAATGTTATCGCCCGGGTGCGAGTAGTCCGCGGCCAGGAACGTGTCGTGATAGTCCAGCTCACGCACGGCCACGCCGTTGGCCCACGCCGCCCACTCGGGGGAGACGCGTTCGGCGATGCCGAAGACCTTGGCTCCCTTGCCCCCGGTGCTCGGACCGTGCGCCAGGGCCTGCGCCCGCGCAGCCACAATCGGGGCACGGTTCAACGAAGCGATCGCCACCGAGGCGTTGTCGATAATCCGGTTGATCACCATCTCCGTCACGTCAGCGGTGACGTCGACGGGGTCCGCGGCAACCACGGCGATCTTATGGGCCAGCTGGTCCTCCCGGGCCAGGTTTTCCTCGCTCTTGTACACGCGGACGTGGTGTTCCTTGACCATGGGGCTCCTTCTAATGGGGTGTATGGGTGGCTTTGATGTGCGAAAGGCTGCGGTGCAGGTGGACCGTGGTGGCTGCGTGGGCCAGGCGGGGATTGCGGGCGACGATCGCCTCGGCGATGGCGGCATGCTCGGCGGCGGCGGCCAGGAGCCGGGCCGCGTCGTCCGAGGCCAAGCGCCTGACCCGCACCAGGTGGACCCTGAGGGCACCCATCGCCTGGGCAAGGTAGGTGTTTGATACTGCTGTGTCGATGGCTGCATCGAGCCGTGCCACCAGGGCGTAATAGTCGTGGCGCGCCGGGTCGTCGCCGCTGATCAGGGCCGGCGCCGCCAGCAGTTCCCGGTGCAGGCGCGCGAAATCGTCCGGATCGCCACGTTCGGCGGCCAGCTCCGCGGCCCTGCCTTCGAGGGTTTCGCGGAGTTCGAAGAGTTCGTCGATGTCCTCCAGCGAGATGCCGGTGACGACGACGCCGCGGCCGCCTGCCGCCGTCGTCAGCCCTTCTGCGGTCAGGCGCCCCAGCGCCTCCCGGAGGGGAGTGCGGGAGACGCCCAGGCGTTCCGACTGTTCCACCTCGGCGAGCAGGGTTCCGGGGAGAAGGCGCCACTCGACGATGTCGTCACGGAGCGCCGCGTAGGCGCGGTCGCTTGCCCGGACGCTTTGGCCCTTCGTTGGTTGCATGACCCCAGTGTATACAAAGAACGTTGCAGGTGGGGCAAATCTGCAGAAATTTCCTACGAAAATGCATTTCGTGTATACATTGCGGCCTGTCGGGAGTCAGCGGCCGCTCCACCTGTATTCATTTTCCGGCCTGCCGGGTGTGCCGTAGCGCGGTGACCTGGAGACAGTTCCGGCGTCGGCCAGGTACTCCAGGTACCGACGTGCGGTAACCCTGGACATACCCAGGGCATCCATGACCTGGGTGGCCGAGACGGCGGCCGACTGTCCCTTGAGGAATTCCTGCACCGCTTCAAGGGTGGAGACGGACAGGCCTTTGGGCAGGGGCATTTCGGACGGGGCCCGCAAGCTGGCGAAGGCCTGGTCAACGTCACTCTGGGAGGCCCCGGATTTTGTGGAGCCGGACTCCGGGGACGCCAGCTGCTGCCGGAACAGCCGGTAGCTGGCCAGTTTGTCGGCAAAGGTGGCATAGGTGAAGGGCTTGATCAGGTACTGCACCACGCCGATCGCCACGGCGCTCCGCACAATGGCGAGTTCACGGACGGCCGTGATGGCGATGATGTCCGACAGGATCCCTGCGGCGCGCATCCGCCGGGCGATGTCCAGGCCATGCAGGTCCGGCAGGTTCATGTCCAGCAGGACGAGCTCCACCGGTTCGCCGGAGGCAAGGAAGTCTGTGAGGAGCCGCAACGCCGACTGGCCGTCCGGTGCTGTGCCGGCCAGGGTGAATCCCTCCAGCCGGCCTACGTAGGCGGCGTGCGCTGCGGAGGCGACCGGTTCGTCCTCAACAACGAGGACGCGGATATCGCTCACTGGAACTGCTCCTCTTTGTCGGTTCCGGCGGCTATGGCCGGCAGGAAGACATGGAACTGTGCTCCGTCCGTGCCTGTGATGGTCATGGTACCGTCAAGCCGCTGCACGGCCTGCCGCACCAACGCCAGGCCCACGCCCCGCCCGAAGGGGCCGGACGCCTTGGTGCTGAAGCCGTGCTTGAAGATTTTGTCCACGGCGGCCGGGTCGATTCCGGAGCCGGAATCCCTGACAATGATGTCCAGGCCCTCGGCGTCGGACTCCACCGTCAGCTCCACCTGTTTGGGAGCCTTGCCGTCCGCGGCGGCGTCGATGGCGTTGTCCAGCAGGTTGCCCAGGATGGTGACGAGGTCCTGGACCGCCAGTCCCGCCACCGACGCGGACCCCACGGTGGCGAGGGTCAGCTTCACGCCGCGCTCGTTGGCTTCTGCCGCCTTCCCCATGATCAGCGCGCTGAGGACGGGCTCGTCCACGGAACTGACCATCTCATCGGTGAGTTGCTGGCTGAGTTCAAGGTCCCTGGTGGCAAACTCGAGTGCCTCCCGGGTACGGCCCAGCTCCAGCAGCGAAACCATGGTGTGCAGCCGGTTGGCGTGTTCGTGGGTCTGGGCGCGGAGGGCGCTGGACAGGGTCCTCATCGTTTCCAGTTCGCTTCCCAGCGACTCGATCTCCGTCCGGTCGCGGATGGTGGCCACCGTGCCGAACACCGCCGGGCGGCGTAGGCCGGGGGAGTCCGGTCCCACGGCCGGGCCCTGGTTCACCACCACAATCCGGGGCCCTGTCAGATGGATTTCATCGTGTGCCGGGCGGCCGGATTCAAAAAGGTCCTTCAGGCTCTCGGCGAGCGGGAGGTCCGACAGGGCAGGCGGGCGGGACGGGTCATCGCCCGAACCGCGGGGTTCGAGCCCCAGCAGCTCGGCGGCCTGGTCGTTGTACATCACCACCCTGCCCCGGGTATCGATCAGGACGAGCCCTTCACGGACGGAATGCAGGACGGACTCGTAGTAGGCAAACAGCTGGGCAAGCTGTTCCGGCCCCCATCCACGGGTCACCCGGCGCAGGTACCGGCCAAGCAGCCAGGAAGCCAAGGACCCGCCCAGGAGGAGGGCCAGGCCGAGCGCCAGCAGGGCAGGCAGCCGGCCGGACAGGGCAACGTCCACCGTTCGGACCGTGACACCGGCGGCAACCAGCGCCTTGACGTTCCCCGCCGCGTCCTTGACGGGGGCAATCGTGCGCACCGACGGGCCCAGGGTTCCGGCGGTGACCTCGGTAAACATTTCGCCACGGAGCGCGGCATCAATCGAGCCGATGTAGGGCCTGCCGAGCTCCTCTTCCCGCGGATGCGTCCAGCGCGTCCGGTCCGGCGCCATGATGGTGATGAAGTCTGCTCCGGATCCGGCCATCACCTCCAGCGCGTACGGCTGCAGCAACGCCGACGGATCCGGCGTGCCTGCCGCCTGGAGGACCAGGGGGCTGGCAGCGATGGCGGCAGCCACGCCGGACATCCGCAGGCCGGCTTCGTCGTAGCTGCGGTCCCGGGCGTCAACGTACGTGGCGGTGCCGCCGACGGCAATGAACGCCAGCACAATCACCAGGTTCGCCACAAACAGCCTGCGGGCGATACTCCAGCGGTGGATCATCAAGCACCTCCCATGACCAATATGAACGCAACGGTGAGCTAAGTCACGGTGTGCCCAATGATGGATATCACAACGGACCGACGCGATGAGCCCAGAGACTGCGCCGCAGCGTCTACCAGATTATCCATAAGGAGACACATCATGGCTTCTCAACGAGGAGAGTCAGCAGCGCCTGCAAAGGCCGCCCGCAAGGGCCTGGACAAATCCCACTACCTCTACATTGCCGTCATTGCCGCCGTGATCCTGGGCGCCCTCGTCGGCCTGCTGTTCCCCGAAGTCGGCAAATCGATGAAACCGCTCGGCGACGGCTTCATCAAGCTGATCAAGATGATGATCGCGCCGATCATCTTCTGCACCATCGTGCTGGGCATCGGCTCCATCGCCAAGGCTGCAACGGTCGGCAAGGTTGGCGGCCTGGCACTGGGCTACTTCGTCCTCATGTCCACCTTTGCCCTCGGTATCGGCCTTGTGGTGGGCAACCTGATCCACCCCGGTGAGGGCTTGAAGCTGGCGCCGTACGACCCCAATAAGAAGGCCGAAGTAGACAGCACCGTTGCCTTCCTGCTGGGCATCATCCCGGGCGACATACCGGTCCTTCCCACTCTCTTTGCCGCGATCCTCGTTGGCTTCGCGCTGCAGAAGATGGGCGCGCAGGGCACCCCTGTCCTCAAGGCCATCGGCCACGGACAGACCGTGGTGTTCCGGATCCTTATCATGATCATGTGGCTGGCTCCGGTGGGTGCCTTTGGTGCCATCGCTGCTGTTGTCGGCGCCACCGGCTTTGCGGCAATCGTGAGCATGTTCACCCTCATGGCCGCCTTCTACATCACCTGCGCCCTCTTCATCGTGGTGATCCTCGGCGGCCTGCTGCAGGTCGTGACTGGCGTAAACATCTTCAAGCTGATGAAGTACCTGGCCCGCGAATACCTCCTGATCTTCTCCACCTCTTCCTCCGAGGCCGCGCTGCCCCGCCTGATCGCAAAGATGGAGCACCTGGGCGTATCCAAGCCGGTCGTCGGCGTCACCGTACCCACTGGTTACTCCTTCAACCTGGACGGTACCGCCATCTACCTGACCATGGCTTCACTCTTCGTGGCCAACGCGATGGGAACCCCGCTGGACCTCGGCGCCCAGGTATCCCTGCTGATCTTCATGATCATCGCTTCGAAGGGTGCAGCCGGCGTCACCGGTGCAGGTCTCGCCACGCTGGCCGCAGGCCTGCAGGCACACAAGCCGGAGCTTCTCGGCGGGGTTGGAATGATCGTGGGAATCGACCGCTTTATGTCCGAGGCCCGGGCACTAACCAACTTCACGGGCAATGCTGTTGCCACCCTCCTGATCGGAACCTGGGTCAAGGAGATCGACGGCGACCAGGTGACCCGGGTCCTGGCCGGCCAGGATCCCTTCGACGAGCAGACCATGATCGCCGGCCACGGCGACCCGGCCGGCCACACTGCAGAGGCAAAGCCGGTCCCGGCCGCCGTCTAGGGCAGCGGGCCGGGTGAAAGCCTGGCCGGCAGGCCAAAAACAACCGCGCAAACCGCCCGTGCAGCCCCGGCTGCGCGGGCGGTTTGCGCGTGCGGAGGCCTAACCTTCGACCTCTACCAGAAGGTAAAGGCTCAGAATGCGTGCAAAGTCAAGTTACCTCGATTACCGTGTCGGGGGCTGTAGCCTTGGTGAAAAGCAGGAACGGCGCTGGATATCCAGCGGCAGGTAAATCACCGTCATCGAAAGTGTGGATAGATACGTGAGCAGCGAACAGGGTTCGGCAACTCTGGAAGGCACGGAACTCGATCTGGAAGACGCCGTGATGGGTCCCACCGGGCGCCCGCACCGCGAATTTCCTGAACCCGCTCCGCTGTCCTCCCATGGTCCGGCGCGCGTCATCGCCATGGTCAACCAAAAAGGCGGTGTCGGCAAGACCACGTCCACCATCAACCTTGCGGCGGCCCTTGCCGAATATGGCCGCCGGGTACTGCTTGTCGACTTTGACCCGCAGGGTGCGCTGTCGGCGGGCCTGGGTATCAACCCGCACGAACTCGACCTGACCGTCTACAACGTCCTGATGGACCGCAAGGTTAATATCCGCGACGCCATCCACCAGACCGGTGTTGAAAATGTGGACCTCCTGCCGGCCAACATCGACCTCTCCGCCGCCGAAGTGCAGCTGGTCAACGAGGTCGCCCGCGAGCAGGTCCTGGACCGGGCCCTCAAAAAGGTCGAGGACGACTACGACGTCGTCCTGATCGACTGCCAGCCATCCCTTGGCCTGCTGACGGTCAATGCCCTGACTGCCGCCCACGGCGTGATCATTCCGCTGATCTGCGAGTTTTTTGCCCTCCGCGCCGTTGCCCTCCTGGTGGAAACCATCGACAAGGTCCAGGACAGGCTGAACCCCCGCCTGCAGGTGGACGGCGTCCTG
>DATCVX010000258.1:0-33457 GCA_036566705.1 Arthrobacter sp.
CCTTTTCCACCGCTTCGCTTGCCATGTAGCCATTATTGAAGGAGGGTGTGACATTTTTTGTGCACCAGTTTGCGAAGCCCGTAGCGTGATTCCCTCAGAACAGCGGCCAGGGCACCGCCGACATCTCACCGCTCGGAGCCGGGAACCGACCCGCCAAGCGCAACCGGGCGCAGCGCGCGGCGACCGCCGCAATTTCTTCGGCGCTGAGCAGGTCCGCCAGGTTTCGGCCCAGCTCACCGCCCAGTCCTTCGGTGACACGGTCGATGCCCTCAAGTTCCTCGACGGTCAGAGCGTCTCCCAGCCACCCCCACAGCACCGTGCGCAGCTTATGGTCGCGGTTAAAGGTCAGCCCATGGTCTACGCCGTGCCGGTGTCCGTCCGGCATGGCAAGGATGTGATCGCCTTTGCGGTCGGCATTGTTGACGACGACGTCGAACACCGCCATGCGTCTGAGCTCCGGTGTGTCCTCGTGTACGAGGGCGACGATCCGCCCGGTCTCATCCTGACCCTCGAGGACGTGTTTCCACCCGATCTCCGGTACGTCGTCGGCCGCAACGAGATCCACCGCGTTCTGGTCGGGGTCACTGTCCTGCCACAGCTGAACCATTCCCTTGCCTAGAGGACCGTCACGGAGCCAGGTGCGTGGCACCACGTTCCAACCAAGGACCTCAGAAACCAGGTAGGCGGCGACCTCCCGGTGCGCAAGGAAACCGTCAGGAAAATCCCACAGCGGTTTCTCCCCGGCTATCGGCTTATAAACGACCGCGGTGTCGCCGATGGCGCCCAGAAAGGTGGCATTCGACGCCGTCGTGATGCGCCCGGTGAGCGTCAGCTCGGCAGTCAGCAGGTCCGGTGCCGGCATCAGGCCTCGGGCAGGGTGCAGACATGCCCGTCGGGGTCTACGGGGTTACCGCAGAGCGGACATGCGGGGCGTCCGGCGCCCACTACCTCCCGAGTCCGCTTGGCAAAGGCGCGGGCGGTGCCAACCGGCATCCGCACCAACAACATTTCGGGCACCTCGGCGCCCTCCGCATCCAGCGGTTCATCCGTGTCATCATCGTCGACGTCCGTGATCGGATATGCCTCAACGACCACCTGCGCGGTGGTCGGGTCCCAGCCCAGGGTCATGGCACCGGTTCGGAACTGCTCCTCGACCGCCTCAAGCTGGTCATTGTCGACGAGCTCGATGGGAGTACCCGAGGGAACGCTGAAGGGGTTGCCGTCGAGGGTGCTGAGCTGATCGAGAATGTCGTCAATTTTCTCGGCGAGCTGGGCCGACTGCTGCTTCTCCAGGGCGATGCTTACAATTTCTTTGCCCGTGCGTACCTGCAGGTAGAACTTGCGCGCCCCGGGAACGCCGACGGTGCCGATGACGACCCGGTCAGGCCAGGAAAACTCGTGAACACGTGTGGGCATGTCAGTATTTTAGGCACACGAGGGTTACTGCGCCGTTTGCCCTGCGCCACCACCCACCGGCGCGTCGCCCGAGTTGATGCCGTTCGACAGCCAGGACAGGTCCCCCGCGTCGGTGTTTGTCGCATGGACGGTGGGCCGATCAGCACCATAGTGCACGATCGATACGGAGGCAGGGCCCACGTTAATGCGCTGGAACATATCGAGGTGCATGCCGAGCGCGTCGGCGATGATTGATTTGATGACGTCACCGTGACTCACTGCCACCCATACGGCTCCTGGCCCGTATTCGGCGTCGAATGCTCCATCGTGGCGTCGAATTGCTGCCACCGCCCGGGCCTGCATCGCGGCCATGGATTCACCGCCGGGGAAAACGACGGCGGACGGCTGCGATTGCACAGCCGACCAAAGCTCTTCGGTTGCGAGATCACTGAGCGTGCGGCCCTGCCATTGGCCGTAATCGCACTCGGTGAGGTCGGGTTCCACCGGGGCGTACGGAGTGCCAGCCTGGCGATCGAGGATGAGCTGGGCGGTCTGCTGACAACGCTCGAGGGGGCTCGATACCACCCCAGCCAGGTGCACAGCCGCGAGCCTGTCTCCGGTCAACGCTGCCTGTTCGCGCCCGAGCTGGTCCAAACTGACTCCGGCCGCCCGACCCGCCAGCAGGCCAGTGGCATTGGCTGTGGTGCGGCCGTGCCGCACGAGGATAACTGTTGCCATCCACCCAGCCTAACCAGCATCCTTCGCCGAACCCGGCGACAGCACGGTTACTGCCAGGTCCGCGGTTACCGGTGTATGCGGTCCCGCCAGTCTGCAGGCACCTTGTCTGCCGGTGCAGGTGACGGCTGCTCGGCTGGTCTGGACTGAGGATCCGGAAGCCGCGGGCCGCGGAAAAACTTCTTCGTCGTGTGCTCGTAGAACCAGTCCTCCCCAGGTTCAAAGGACGTCACGACTGGGTGACCGACGGTACGCGCGTGGGCACTGGCATGCTGTGACGGTGATGAATCGCAACATCCGATGTGGCCGCATTGGGCGCAGCGGCGAAGATGTAGCCACCATCCCGGGCCGTCACCGCTGAGGCACTCCACACACCCTGTTCCACTCGGCGTGGCAGCGAGGCTGATTCCCTGAATCGGGCGATCCTCCATGGGGTCCTCCCTTTCCATCGCTCCGGTTCTGCGCAGATCACCTGCTTGCCCGCCGTCGGGAGCTATTCTGGCAGAATATCCGCGCCCTTGTCCCCGATGTCTTAGCGCGAGTATCGTGAGCGCCACCGAAGCATTGAACCGGAAAGACGGCGGCCATGGATCACTCGGTTCCGATCCTGCTGATTGCTACCACAGACCCGACCTCTCGGCGCATTCTTGGAGATGAGTTGCGTCGGCGCTACGGTGCCGACTACGAGGTGGTGGCCTGCGCCGACCACGCCCACGGGCGGGCGGTGCTTGAGGGGCTCCGGCGCTGGAATCGCCAGGTCGCCCTCATACTCGGGTGCTACGGACCGGATGACCGCGGCGGACTCGATTTCCTGCGGCGCGCCTATGGCTTTCACCCGGCAGCCAAGCGTGGCGTTGTGGTGACATGGGGTGACTTCGCCAGCGCCCCCACTGTATTCCGGGCGATCGCACGGGGGTACGCCGAATTGGTGATCATACGTCCCGAACGACTGCGCGACGAAGAATTCCATGGGGCGATTACCGACGCCCTCGATGACTGGCACCTGGCCCAGGGGGTCGGGTTCGAGGCGGTCCGGCTGATCGGGGAGGTAGGCGACGAAAGGACTCATGCGTTGCGCGACTCCTTGAGCCGGAACCACATCCCGGTGGGCTTCCACCCTGTCGGATCCGATACGGCAGAACGGACGCTGGAGAGCTTGGGTCTTCGCAACCCCGTGCTGCCGGTCATGGTGCTGGAGTTCACCGCTCCGCCAGTTGTTCTCGAGAACCCCAGTGACCTGGAGATCGCCGAAGCGATGGGGGTCACGCGGCCGCCACCGGCGGACAAGATATTTGATGTGGTGGTCGTGGGAGCGGGTCCCTCCGGTCTGGCGACCGCCGTGTATGCCTCCTCCGAGGGCCTCTCCACCATGGTGGTGGAGGGAGAAGCAGTGGGGGGCCAGGCCGGCACCAGCTCGTTGATCCGCAACTACCCCGGCTTCTCCCGCGGCGTGAGCGGCGCCCACCTGGCCTACCGCTCATTTCACCAGGCCTGGACCTTGGGCACGGACTTCCTGTTCCTCCGAAAGGTGGAGGGGCTCCGCACGGACGGGGCCCTGTACGCTGTGTCGATTTCCGATGGCAGTGTCGTGCGGTGCCGCGCAGTCGTGGTGGCCACCGGCGTTGACTACCGTCGCCTCGGCATACCTCCGCTGGAGGATCTGGTCGGCAGAGGCGTCTTCTACGGGGCCACTGTCTCCGAGGCGCCAGCGATGGCCGGAAAGCACGTCTGTGTCGTGGGCGGCGGCAACTCGGCCGGGCAGGCGGTCCTGCACCTTGCGAAGTACGCGAAGAACGTGACGCTGCTGGTGCGCGGGCCCACTCTGGCGGTAACCATGTCGGAGTACCTGATCTCCCAACTCGAGGCGACCCGGAACGTTGCGATCCGGTATAGCACGGTGCTCGTGGGGGCCCGCGACCGGGACGGATTCCTTGCCGCCGTCGAAGTCGCCGCATCCGGAGCCGCGGACGCAACCCCGAGCGAGGAAATCGAAGCGGGCGGCTTGTTCGTGCTGATCGGTTCGGTGCCGCGGACTTCCTGGCTGCCCGACACCGTAGAGCGTGACGCAGCCGGTTTTCTGCGCACAGGCGCCAGCCGGGAGGTCAGTGACCCCGGGTCTGTCAGGCCGGACAGGTCACCATTAGCGCTGGAAACCAGCATGCCCGGTATTTTCGCGATCGGCGACGTGCGTGCCGGTTCGATCAAAAGAGTGGCTACCGCGGTCGGGGACGGCGCCACCGTGGTCTCGATGCTTCACACCTACCTGGCCGAGAACCCCCTGCCTGCCCCGCCCCCTGCGCCCGGTGACGAAGCCGCACCCGAGGAGCTGACCGGTGATGTCCGTATCGACTGAGGCCACTCCGTTGATTCCGCCGATGCGGTGGCTCCTCTACGTCGCTGCATTCCTTGTGTTTCTTGCCGGTCTCGTGTTGTTCGTATTTCCGCTCCGGACTGCGGAATGGTTCGCGTGGACAGTCAATCCGCCCATGACCGCTGTCTTCCTCGGGGCGGCATACTGGTCGGCCGCCGGGCTGGAGGTGACGGGCGCCCGCTCAGCAGGTTGGGAGTCAGCAAGGCTTGCAGTCTGGCCCGTGTTCGTCTTCACCACGCTGACTCTTGGCATCACCCTGCTTCATCTCGATCGCTTCCACCTGTCGTCAGGCGCTGGCCCCCTGGCCCAAGTAGCCACCTGGGCGTGGCTGGCAATCTATGCCATCGTGCCCGTGGCGATGCTCGTGATCAGTTGGATGCAGATCCGCTCCCGGCGTCCTGCCCCGCCGTCCGTGACGGCGGGACGGCCGGTGCTGCCCCCTGCGCTCCGGCTGCTCATGGCGGGAATCGCCGGGGTACTGCTGTTATATGGCGTGGCGCTCCTGGCAGTACCCATTTATGCCGCGACGTGGTGGCCGTGGCCACTGTCCGAGCTCACAGCGAGGGCGATCGGAGCGTGGCTGGTCGGTCTTGGGTGGTCGGCCGCGCAGGGCCAGGCGAGCGGCGATCTCCGCACCGTCCGCCCGGTGGCCCTGACCTCCGTTGCGTTCGTCATTCTGCAGGCCCTTGCCCTGCTGCGGTATGGCGGCGCCCTGACATGGCCGAGCGCACCGGCGATCGGCTTTGTCACCGTACTGATTGCCATTGGAGTGGCCGGCGGATGGGCACTCGCACTATCCCGTGCGCCGTTAGCCCGGACCGGAATTTCGTGAGCAACCTTCGTCAACCAGGCCCTTAGAGGATCAGCCAACTTCTTCATCGCGGAGCGCTTCATCATTGACCCGGCTCCCCGTGGCCTGCAGGCCAAAGCAGTCACTGATACACGCGACCGCATCAGCTACGGTGTCGCTGCCGGGGAGAGGTCTTTCTCCCCTAGAGGGCCGTGTTTATGAAGCGTTGACTGGAACTGCGGGCGGAAGCACCCGTGGGACGGGAAGTGCAAGGCTTTCCGCGCCGGACAGAAAGGAAACACAGTGAAAAAGTGGTATAGGTGGCAGGACTATGTGACGATCGCCGCCGGGCTATTCACGGCCGCCGCCGTGCTGTTCACCCGGCAGGAGGGCATGGCCACCACCCTGATGCTCGCTATCGGCGGGCTCCTGGCGGTCAGCGGAATCATCAACCTGGCCATGCCCGGTACTCCCGTCATGGAGTATGTGCAGGCCGCTCTGGCCGTTCTTCTGGTCCTCGCGCCATGGATCGGGTCCTACACCTCCGCCACGGGGGCTGCCTGGACTTCATGGATCGCAGGGGCGGTGGCATTGGTGGTCACGGCAGCCGCTATCCGGCCCAGCACCCAGGCCCATCACAACATGCGCATGTCGCATTAGCGGTGCAATGGTGCCATGACTGAGGTACTTCGGTATGAAGTGGGCTCCGGGACGGTACTCGTCGAGGCTGATGAGAACGGCTGTGGCGTGGACCGCCGTGCCCGCAACGGACAGGGGATCCTGGACGTGGGCAGACGCGATGCCCACTTCATCCTGAGGACGTCATGGACTCCCGTGAGTGCAGCCCTTCTGCACGACGAAGAGACCTGCTGAAAGGGGACGGCGATGTTCGAGTTCCTGGACAGGGCCGACGCCGGCCGGCGGCTGGGGCAGCGGCTGGCCGGGCTGCGGGGCCGGGACGTAGTGGTACTGGGGTTGCCCCGCGGCGGAGTTCCGGTCGCCGCCGAGGTGGCGAAAGCCCTCGATGCGCCGCTGGATGTGATCGTGGTGCGGAAGCTGGGGGTCCCGTTCCAGCCCGAGGTTGCACTGGGTGCCATCGGTGAGGGCAACGCGCGGGTCCTGGACGCACGCGTCATCTCTCTTTCCCGCGTCACGGAAGAGGATCTGGCGAGGGTGGAAAGAAGCGAGCGCGAACTTCTGGAGAGCAGGGTGGCCCGGTACCGGCAGGGGCATCCCCGCACTGATCTGCACGGACGCACAGTCCTCGTGGTGGACGACGGGATCGCCACTGGTTCCACGGCGCGTGTTGCCTGCCAGGTGGCCAGACAGCTTGGCGCGGCACGGGTAATCCTTGCGGTGCCGGTGGCTCCCGCCCGTACCGTCCCCTCGCTCAAGGAAGCGGACGACGTCGTCTGCCTGGCTTCCCCGCGGAACTTCCAGGCAGTGGGCTACTACTACCATGACTTCTCGCCCACTGAGGATGACGAGGTGGTCCGGTTGCTCGACGACGCCGCCCGGCGCCTGCACCGCGTCCGGGAGGGAGCGGGGCAAGGGGAAGGTGTTGAGGGGGCGGAGGAAGACGTGGAGATCCCCGCCGGAGCCGTGCGCCTGGCCGGGACCCTGTACGCTCCTCCAGGATGCGCCGGCATGGTCGTTTTCGCTCACGGCAGCGGCAGCAGCAGGCACAGCCCCCGCAACCGGTTCGTGGCCTCCGTCCTCCATGCCGCCGGCCTGGGCACGCTGCTGCTTGACCTGCTCACGCCGGATGAGGAGGTTGACCGGGCCAACGTGTTCGACATCGCCCTGCTGGCCCGTCGGCTGGCAGCCGCAACCCGCTGGCTCGAAACACGGCAGGACGGTTGGCGAGGCCGGATTGGCTACTTCGGGGCGAGCACGGGAGCCGGCGCCGCATTGTGGGCAGCTGCTGAACCGGACGCCGACATAGCCGCCGTGGTGTCCAGGGGAGGACGCCCGGACCTCGCTGGAACGCGGCTCGCCGCCGTGCAGGCCCCCACACTGCTGATAGTCGGCGGCGCCGATACTCAGGTGCTTGACCTCAACCGCCAGGCGATGGCCCTGATGCGGGCCCCCACCCGGCTGGACGTCGTTCCGGGAGCCACCCACCTCTTCGAAGAACCAGGGACTCTGGCCCGCGCGGCAACGCTGGCTGCCGACTGGTTCAGCCAATACCTCATCCCTGCCAGCGAAGGGAAGCCAGCGCCGGATCGGCGTGGAAGGCGACTGGCCTGACTGCTGGCGCATCAACCGCTGGGTCCGGGGCGAAGCGGATCAGGAACTCGACGCACGCCAGCTGCTGGCCGGCTTCGCGCGTTGGCCCACCTGGATGTGGGCAAACCACGAGGTCGCGGAGTTTCTTACCTGGCTGCGCGACTGGAACCAGCAGCACCCCAAACTCCAGCGCACCGGCTTTTACGGGCTTGATGTGTACTCTCTCTGGGACTCCCTGCTGGAAATCTTCAACTGGCTGGACGCAAACGCCGCCGATTCCCTGCCCTCCGCTCTGCGGGCATGGCAGTGCTTTGTGCCCTTCCGGGAGGACCCCCACCGGTACGCCTGGAGTAACCGCCTGGTGCCGCATTCATGCGAAGAAGACGTGGTGGCGCTTCTGGCCGAAGTGCACCGGCGCGCCCTTGACCGCATGCATGACGATCCCGCCGCCTTCGACGCCGTGCAGAACGCCATCGTTGCAGCCAACGCCGAACGCTATTACCGGACGATGGTTCGGGGGGACAGGCAGTCGTGGAACATCCGCGACTACCACATGAGCGACACCATCGATCGGCTGGCACGCCACCACGGCCCCGGCGCCAAGGGGCTCGTGTGGGCCCACAACACCCATGTCGGTGATGCCCGCGCCACGGACATGGCGGACGACGGGATGATCAACATCGGACAGTTGATGCGCGAGCGCCACCCGGGAGAAGTGGTGCTGGCCGGCTTCGCGTCCTACACCGGATCCGTCACCGCTGCTGAATCCTGGGGTTCCCCGGAGCAGATGATGGACGTCCCGGAAGCGCTGCACGGCAGCCACGAAGACCTCCTCCACCAGGCCCTCGGGGGTCCGTCCACGCTGCTGTTCGGCACTGACCGTTCGGGGACCTGGCTCTCTTCCAGGCGCGGGCACCGGGCCATCGGCGTGGTCTACGACCCGCACCGCGAAAGAGGCAACTACGTGCCTACGGTCATGGGCCAGCGCTACGACGCGCTGCTCTGGTTCCCGCGGACCGCCGCGCTGCGCCCGCTTCACCACGAGTACCTGCCGGACGAACCTGAACTGGAAACCGAGCCCACTGGCTTCTAGAGGATGAGAAGGATGGAAACATGACAGCAGAAACCGAACGCCCAACCCGATGGCCCGTCATTCCCAAGGCCCCGGCGTCCTGTCGGGTGGCACCCAACCTCGCGCACGGTGCACCATGAAACATCAGCAGCCGACCCTCCGGTTCCTTGGCGCTACCGATACCGTTACCGGGTCCAGATACCTGATCGAATCCGGCGGCAAGCGCGTGCTGGTCGACTGCGGACTCTTCCAGGGCTACAAACGCAGCCGCGAACGCAACCGCGCCTCCTTCCCTGTCCCGCCGCATTCCCTCGACGCCGTGGTCCTGACCCATGCGCATCTGGACCACACAGGATACGTACCCGCGCTTGTCCGGGACGGCTTCAGCGGACCTGTTTACGCCACAGAGGGCACCCTCGACCTCTGCAAGCTGATCCTCCCCGACAGTGGACATCTTCAGGAAGAAGAAGCCAGGTACGCATTCGACCGCGGATCTTCCCAATACAGCCAGCCGCTTCCGCTCTACACGGCGGCTGACGCCGTGAAGTCCCTCAACAGTTTCAAAATTCATGGTTTCGACACCCCTCTGGAGCTAGGCGGCGGCATGGAACTGACGTTCCTGCCCGCCGGCCACATCCTGGGAGCCGCGCAGGTCCAAGTCCGGATCGGTTCACACTCCGTGCATTTCACCGGGGATCTGGGCCGGGCGGACGATCCTTTCATGTACCCGCCGCGGGCACTCGGCGAGGTGGGCGTTCTCGTGACCGAATCAACCTACGGAAACCGGAAGCACTCGGTCGAGGATCCGGAGAAGCAACTGGGAGAGATCATCACACGGGTCGCGAAACGCGGCGGGGTCATCATGTTCGCGGCGTTCGCCGTCGGCCGGGCTGAGACGCTTATGTTGTACCTGTCGCGGCTCCGCAGAAAGAACGCCATTCCGGACATCCCGGTTTACCTGAACAGCCCCATGGCAATCGACGCTTCCGGGATGTACCAGCGGCACCGCGAGGAACACCGTCTTAAGCAGGACGAATACGAGAACATGTACAAGCTGGCCAAACTTACACGCACCGCGGATGAGTCGAAGCTGCTGAACCTGCGGGGCGGACCGATGATCATCATTTCGGCCAGCGGCATGCTGACCGGCGGCAGGATCCTGCATCACATCGCAGCCTATGGACCGGATCCGAAGAACGCCATCATCCTCAGCGGCTACCAGGCTGGCGGCACCCGGGGCGCCATGCTCGCCGGCGGGGAGCGTGAGCTCCGCATCTACGGTGAGGATGTCAAGATCCGCGCTGAAGTCATCCAGATAGAAAGCCTGTCCGCCCACGCTGACTCAGACGGCCTCATCGCGTGGATGAAGGCGGCTGAGAAGGAACCCCGCATGACCTACATTACGCATGGCGAACCCGAAGCATCGGACGCCCTTCGCCTCCGGATCAAACGCGAACTGGGCTGGCGGGCCAGGGTGCCCGAGCACCTGGAACGGGTCTCCATCGAGGACCCCCGATGAATCCGGCAGATTAAGGTTAGACGCTGGAGCCGCGGGTTACCTGCGGATTGCTTTCGCATGGACCCGGCGGAAGGCTGGGGGCTGGCTGATAGCCTGAGCCGAAGAGGCATCCTTTGCCTCCCCTCGTTCGAGGAGTTCTTCGTGATTCCTTCCAGAAACGTTCCCAGGTCTGTTGACACTGAGGCCTGGCACTTGCGCGCCGCCGCGGACGCTCTGGCTGCCTTGGGGGTGGACCCGGGAGCGGGTCTGGATTCAGCCGAGACGGTACGCAGGTTGCAGACGGACGGGCCCAATGAGCTCCGCGCCGCGGCGCCGGTGCCCAGGTGGCGGAAGATCCTGGCGCAGTTCCAGGATCCGCTGATCTATCTGCTGCTGGCGGCCATCGTCATCTCCTTGGGTGCCTGGGCCGTTGAAGGCGCCACCGCTGTGCCTGTCGATGCGGTGGTCATCGCTGCGGTGGTCCTGCTCAACGGGGTGCTTGGATTCGTTCAGGAGAACAGGGCGGAGAGCGCCGTCGCCGCCCTGCAGTCGATGACAGCCGCGACCTCCACGGTTTGGCGCGATGGTGAGCTCAAGACGGTGGCCGCCGCTGAGCTGGTCCGCGGAGACATCCTGGTGCTGGGCGAGGGCGATGCCGTCGGGGCCGACGCCCGCCTGCTCACGGCTGTCGCCTTGCGTGTTTCGGAGGCCTCGCTGACCGGTGAGAGTGAAGCGGTCCTCAAGGATCCCCGGACACTGGGCGGGGAAGTGGCGTTGGGTGACCGCCTGAACATGGTTTACAAGGGCACCGCTGTCGTCCAGGGGCGCGGCCGCGCGGTCGTCACCGGGACAGCCATGAACACCGAAGTGGGCGCCATTGCGGAGATGCTTGAACGGACCGAGTCCGAGCCGACGCCGCTACAGAAGGAACTCGCGGGGGTCAGCAAACTGCTGGGCATCACGGTGATAGTCATCGCCGTTGTGGTGATGGTGACCATCATGCTCATCAATGAGGTTTCCTCACTGGAGGATCTGGTCACCGTCCTGCTGCTGGGCGTCTCGCTGGCGGTGGCGGCGGTGCCCGAGGGACTCCCGGCCATCTTGTCGGTCGTGTTGGCCATCGGTGTCCAGCGGATGGCCAGACGCCATGCCGTCGTGAAGGAACTCCACTCGGTGGAAACCCTGGGCTCCGCCTCGGTTGTCGCCGCCGATAAGACCGGAACGCTGACCCGGAACGAGATGACGATCGGCCGGATCGTTACCGCATCGGGGCAGATCCAGCTCACCGGCGCCGGGTACCGGCCCGAAGGCCAGGTTCTTCAAGGAAACCGTGGAGCCAGCGATCCCGTGATACTTCACGAGGCCCGCATGGTGCTGGCGGGCGGCTCCTTCGTCAATGATGCCCAGCTGACAGAACACGACGGCCAGTGGCAGATCCAGGGCGACCCCACAGAAGCTGCATTTCTGGTTGCTGCGCGGAAGCTCGCGGGGGTTACCGAACGCGTCGGGGAGTTCGAACGGCAGGGCGAAGTCCCATTCACGTCAGAACGGAAGCTGATGTCAGCGCTGGCGCGCCACAAGGAGTTCGACGAACTGGCCTTGGTCACCAAGGGCGCCCCTGATGTCCTCCTGGGGCGCTGTACCCGGATGCAGGTGGGCGCGGACATCGTCCCGCTGGACGGGGCGCTGCGCCGCAAGGCCCTGGCCGACGTCGAGGAGCTGTCGGCGGAGGCCTTCCGCACCCTGGGTGTGGCCTACCGCCGGTTCGGGGAACAGGACCGGCACGAAGCTGACGTGATCGACGAAGAGGATGAAAAGGCCCTCGTCTACCTGGGCGTCGCCGGCATAATTGACCCGCCCCGGGCTGAAGCGGCTGCTGCCGTGGCTGAGGCCCGTCGTGCAGGCATCCGGGTGGTGATGATCACCGGTGACCACCCGATAACGGCCGCACGGATTGCCAGCGACCTGGGCATCAGCGAACCGGGGGAAAAAGCAGTGACCGGAGCCCAGCTCGATGAACTCGACGCTGCGGGCCTGGATGCCGTCACCGGGTCCACATCCGTTTACGCGCGCGTGTCCCCGCACAACAAGCTTCAGATCATCGATGCGCTGCAGGCACAGGGCAATGTCGTTGCCATGACAGGAGACGGCGTCAACGATGCCCCGGCCCTGAAGTCCGCCGACATCGGCATTGCCATGGGCATCACGGGAACCCAGGTGACCAAGGAAGCTTCCAAGATGATTCTCGGCGATGACAACTTCGCCACCATCGTCTCCGCAGTGCGCCAGGGCCGGGTCATCTTCGACAACATCGAAAAATTCCTGCGGTACCTTCTCTCCTCCAATATGGGGGAAGTCTTTACAGTCTTCCTCGGCGTGGTCTTCGCGGGCACCATGGGTTTGGCAGGTGCGGGCAACGAAGCCGTGACGCTGCCTGTGCTGGCCACCCAGATCCTCTGGATCAACCTTGTCACCGACTCTGGGCCCGCACTGGCGATGGGAGTCGACCCGGAAATAGACGACGTGATGGCCCGTCCGCCGAGGAGAATGACCGACCGCATCCTGGGACGGCGGATGTGGACCGGCATCCTGACCATCGGTCTGGTCATGGGCATCGCGACGCTGCTGACCATCGATATCTTCCTGCCCGGCGGTCTCTTCCATGGCAGCGACTCCCTGGACGTGGCCCGGACTGCCGGGTTCACCACCCTGGTCTTCGCGCAGCTGTTCAACGCCTTCAACTCACGTTCCGACACAACCAGCGCGTTCCACCGGCTTTTCGTCAACAAGTGGCTGTGGGGCGCCGTCCTCCTCGCGGCCGCACTTCAGTTCGCAGTGGTGGAAGGCCCGCTCCTGCAGCAGGCCTTCGGGACCGCGTCCCTGGACGCGGCCCACTGGGCGGTCTGCATCGGCATGGCATCCACCGTGTTGTGGTTCGACGAACTCCGCAAACTGTTCTACCGGTCAGCCCGGCGGAACCGAACCGCGGCACGACGTGGATGATAGAGGACAAGGGGATGACGGAGGGTCGAGGCGTTCAGCCCGCAGTTGCGCCACCACATCAGCGGACTGCACATTGCGCTCGGCGGCTATCCCTCCTGTCCCACAGTGTCGCCATGCCGGTGGGCCACTTTCCATTCCCCGTCTTCGCGGCGGTATACCTGCGTGGCCCTTAACGTGTAAGTGCGTGGCTCACCATCGACGGAGGCCGACGTGTGTTCGAGTCCGGCGGTGTAGGCCATGTCGCCCACCATGTCGAACGCCAGCACTTCGAAGGCATAGGACGTACAGTCTGAGAAACTCTTCTCGAGCCCCTTGAACAACTCGTCCAGTTCGTGCTGCCCCCGGGCATTGCGCCATGCACCAAGGATGCTCACGGGTTCGTTCCGCGACCACAGCGCCCGGCGCGGTGCCGAGTTTCCATTGTGCAAGGCTACTTCCGCCTCATGCAGCGCCGACTTTACCCATTCCATAAATTCTTCACGGTCGGTCATGCGCCCAGTATGCCCCCGATGAATCTAAAACGGGTTGTTGCCGGACGGGAAGTTCCTGGTTGCTGGTCCTTGAATGACGGTGCCATCCGCCGGACTCGGATGCGCGGTGCGCCTTCCGGAATACCGTGCCCGGGCAAGGGAACCAGACCCGTGACATGCTTGTGTTGTGACCTCGATTTCCACCCGACCACCCCGCACCGCGCTCACGTGGAAGCTCGTACCGGCCGTCTTGCTGTCGTTGTCCGGTGTGCTGCTTTTCGGAGTCGAGAATGATCCCGCGGGTTACAGCATGCTTGCCTTAAGCCTGCTGACGGCCGCACCGGTTGAGCGCGAACTGGTGCGGCACCTCGCGCTGGTCGCTGCCGGGATGATCTTTATCAGCCTGGTTCCTCTCCACGCGGATTTGAGCATCACGCACATGACCCTGATGGGTGGTGCCCTTGCCTTGGCCGTGCTCGTGCCCTGGCTGGTGTCGCGGTTCGCCTACCGTGAGAAGATCATCAAATTTCCGGTGAACACCGGCCGTAAATGGCCGTTGAGCGCGAAGCTGTACCTGATCGCTGTCGTGGCTCTTGGCTACTTCATTCTTCCCGTGTACCTGATCCGCACGGGGGCCTACCAAAACTGGCCGGACGCCTCCGACCCCACCATCTTCTGGCGGCTTTTCCTCGGGGTGAACGCGGTTGGAATCTGGGACGAGCTGTTTTTTATCTGCACCACCTTCACCCTGCTGCGGCGGCACTTCCCGGACTGGCTCGCCAACATCCTGCAAGCCGTGATCTTCTCGTCGTTCCTCTGGGAGATCGGCTACACGGCCTGGGGTCCGCTCCTGACGTTCCCGTTCGCGCTGCTGCAGGGCTACACCTTCAAACTGACAAAGTCATTCACTTACGTTGTGTCAGTGCACCTGCTCTTCGACTTCGTCCTGTTCCTCGCGCTGGTGCACGCGCATAACCGCGACTGGCTGCCGATCTTCCTTTACTGAGCCTGGCTCCGGAGGCTACGTCCCCTCCGGGGCGGCCTAGAGTTACGCCACCAGCCGCAGCGGGCGCTCACCCCGCCGGACCGTGATTTCCTGGCCCCAGGAGGCTGTGAGACGGTCGTCTTCCATGCCGTCGCCGAACACCACGAGCTGGTCTGAGCCAACAGTTACGCCAAGCGTTTCGCCAGCCTCCAACAAGCCCTCGGTCAATGAGGCCCCGGTGATGGGGGAGGGCCATGCTTCGCGGACGAACCAAGCCAGCCGGGAATCCGTCGGCACCGGCAGGGGGCGTCCCCCGCGTTCGAGGGCGATCGATGCGCACCAGCCCGTGGCCCCGGTGCCGGTGGAGACGATCAGGCCGGAGGAAGACTGGCGCTCGGCCCGCCCGTCCGGTGCTGTCAGCCGGTAACGGGCCGACTGGTGTGATGAGTGTCCGATGAAAATCTCGTTGAGTCCCGAGAGTTCCTGGCCGTCGTCGAGCCGCGCCGTCACCGTGGTGAGTTCATGGCACCGCAGCCGCTCCGCCGGCCCGGCCAGCGATGCGTCCTGCAGGAGCCTTGCTGCAGCGTCGGGCGAGTGCCGGACCAGGACGCCCGGGTTCATTCCCGGCTCCGGGTCGATGCCGATCAGGGGCTGGCCGTTGAGATATTTCGCCGCGTTAGCCACCAGCCCGTCCTGGCCCACCACGGCGATGATGTCCTCCGGCGTGAGCAGGAAGCGGCTGAGGTCCGCGCGTTCCACTTCGGCTCGCCGCCATTCGGCGGGAACTGCGGCCCGCAGGGAGGCCACGGCTGCGGTGAGCCTGTCGTGCCGTTCCTGAACGTCCTGGATGCTGCGGCCCCTGGTGCGGAGGAAGAATTCGGCCTGGCCGCGTGTGGCGTGCCGGTCCAGCAGCTCCTGGAGTTCGGTCCGCCGGTGGACGATGACTATGCGCGGTGTTGCCATGATGCGTCCTTACTTGGTGATGGCGGTCGGCGTCCCGGCCGCGGGGGCCTCCCTGAACAGCCCGGCCAGTGCCCCGCTGAGGAGGTCCGGGGTGATGGTGAGGTTGCCGATGTTGGGCAGCGATCCTGCTGCATCGCGCAGCGCGAGAGCCAGTAGCGTGGCTTGCTCCATGCCCCGGTAGATCTCCATGGTGGCTGCTTCGCGTGCCGCGGCCGCTTCGCCCACCAGCCGGATCTGGTTTGCTTCGGCGGAGGTGGTGATGCCTTGGCGTTCGGCCGCGGCCTGTGCCTCGATCAGGCCGGCGGCGGCCTTTTCCTCGGCCTGGCGCCGTGCGTTGGCGCCCTCCTGGGCAACCAGGTGTTCGCGCCGGGTGGCCAGTTCAATCTGGCTCGCCATTTCGTTTTCGGAGATGGTCCGTTCACGCTCGACGGCGACCGCCCGGCGTTCGTAGACAGCCCGGTCCGCCTCGGACTGGAGCTGTTCGCGGACGGGTGTCTGCAGCGCGCGCTCGACGTCGGACTCGGGCCGGACCGCCAGGATCTGGACCCCGAGGATCTCGATGCCGGTGGACAGGAGGCGGGTGTCACTTCGGAGTGCTTCGGTGAGGACAGCGCGGAGTTGGCTGACGCCGCGTTCGAGGGCTTCGGAGAGGGTGGTGGTGGCGATCTGGTCGTTCGCGTGGCTCTGGCACAGCTGGCCGATGATCGTGGCCACCTGTTCTCGTCCCGTGGCCGGAGCTGAACCGGCCGGCTGGAGGCCGAAGTCGAGGCGGCTGGACACTGACACGGGGTCAACGAAGCGGTAGGTCACGTTTGCCTGGACGCTCACGTCCTGGTGGTCACGGGTGATGGCATGGAACAGGGTGGGCAGTTCCTGGTCATCCACGGGAACCTCGCTGAGCACGGAGTTCGCCGGCCGGAACCAGAAAGCCTGGCCCACACCCTGGTGCCTGACCTGGCCTTGCTGCAGGTGGACGACGTACCCCGTAGGGCTGCCCAGGAAGTGGCTGATCCAGGGGTAGCGCTTGATGCTTGCCATGAGCTTCTCCTTTGCTTGTTTTCGTCAGTCTGACGATAACTCAACCGTAAGATCATCGCAGACTTATTGTCAAGGTGACGATAAATATCTAGGATGGCTTCATGACCGAACCACACCCGGCTCCTGCGCGCTTCCCGGTGACCGTCGACGTCGTTGCCCTCACCGTTCGCGACGGCATGCTGAACGTCCTGCTGATTACCCGGCTGATAGATCCCTTCCGCGGCCAGCTTGCCCTGCCGGGCGGTTTCGTCCTGGCCGGTGAAGAGTTGCTGACGGCTGCGGGCCGGGAGCTTGCAGAGGAGACCGGCGTGGGGCATCTCCCAGGGCATTTGGAGCAGCTGGGCAGTTATGGTCCCAGGGGACGCGACCCGCGCGGGGACGTGCTCACCGTGGCCCACCTGCTGCTCGCTCCCGACTTTCCGGTTCTGGCAGCAGGGAGCGACGCCGCACTCGCAGCCTGGTACCCCGTGAGGCAGGTCATGGATGGCGAACTGCAGCTCGCCTTTGATCACAGGCGGATCCTCAGTGACGCCTTGGAGCGGGCGAAGTCAAAGCTCGAATACTCGCCGTTGGGGGCGGCTTTTTGCGGGGAGGAGTTCACGATAGCCCAGCTCCGCGCCGTCTACGAGGCTGTCTGGGGCACCCGCCTTGACCCCAGGAACTTCCACCGCAAAGCCACAGGAACGCCCGATTTCCTGGAAGACACGGGGCGGATGACGGCGGGGGACGCCGGCCGCCCGGCGGCGCTGTTTCGGCTGGCTGAGGCTGCCAGGCCGGCTGCCGGACAGCCTGCGCGTGCCGTACTCAACCCACCGCTGATGCGACCGCGGGACTGACGCCCCCGAGGAGTGGAACTGCCCGGGTCAGTACCAGTTGTTTTCGGCGCGGAACTCCAGGGCTTTTTCCGGGGAGCCATAGCGTTCCTTGATGTAGCCCAATCCCCGGTCCACCTGGCTGGGCCGCCACTTTGCTGACATGTCCCACAGCACGTTCAGTGCAGTCATCTGTTCCGCGCCCCATCCGTAGGACGCCAGGCGGGCGCTGGCATATGAGCGAGTATCGACAGCTTCGTCGGTGGTGCCATCCCCTTCGTCGGAGGGTGCAGTGGCGGTATTGGTGGGCGAGGGGGCGGGTGACGCGGGCGCCGGTGCGGGTGCGGTCGCCGGAGGCGTCGTTGTGGGTGCTGGTGCGGCCCCCGCCGGAGACGATGGCGGGGCAGTTGTCGCCGAAGAGATAACAGGGGGCTGAAGGATCACGGTGGGCGTCGGTGAGGGCGGAGCCGCGGCCGGGGAAGCGGCCAGGATTCCGGCCAGGGTGGGGGCGTCCACCGGCATGGGGAGGTCGGCGACAGCAGAGGCATTGGGGTCCCTGACAGCGGGCGCATCATTGGCGCCCTGGGCCGGGCCAGCGCCCGGTGTGACCGGGGGAGTGGAGGCGCTCGGCCGGGATGTCACGCGTCCATTGGTGTAGGTGGGCTGTGCTCCTGATGTTGCACGTGCCGCGTCCGTTGCGCCGGGAGCATCCTGGGCGGACGACTCCTTGCCGAAGAAGGGCAGCTCGGTAGCCTGGCTGGCTGTGCCGACGGCAAGCAGCACGGCAAGCGAGCCGGCGGCTATCGCCATCCGATGACCGATAACGCGGACCGAAGCGGCTCTCTTCAGGATGGCCCGGGCATCGGAACTGAAAGCAGCGGCTACCTGGGGGCTAACTGCTGTTGTTGGCACGTCGCCCCGGCCGGCGGCTCGCCGTGGGCGTTGCGGAGCGGAACCCATGTGGGCTATTGCCGGAATGGCTTCGGTTGCAGGAGGTGTGGTTTCCGCGGGACGTCCTGATTCCGGGGCAGGCGTTACGTCGAAGGCCGGGCGCCTGTCCCTGCGTCGTCGCAGCGGGGCGGACGCCGGTTCGTTGGAACCATGCCCGGGATGTGGCACTTCTGCGTCTGAACTCGTGGGGGTGAGTGGAGTGGTGATGGCAGGCTCTGCAGCTGCGCGGTGTCGCCCGGTCCGAAAAGGGCGCGACTGATCCAGCGAACGGGACATGGTGGTTGCCTCTCAACGCCTGCGGAGTTAGCTGTCGGGTTCGGCGGAGGTCAACCGGCCGGCACGTTAAACGTGACGGCTTCACCCCAAGGACCGCTGGGCAGCGGTCCGAAGACTGTGGGTCCCCCGTCTCTGCCTTAGTGTGTTGGGAGTCCGGGATGTGGCAGAGCTCGGCGTCAGCCCGGACGCGGCCCGATCCAGATGGGCCACCCCAAGACCGTACACGAACCCGCCCGTTAAGTCACGTTTAGGTAACAGGAATGACTCGTACCGCGAGTTACCTTGTGTCCGCCTCCGATTGCGCCGGGGGCGGCTGACCGGCCAAGGCGTAGCGGTAAGCCGGCCGAGCTCTGGATCGTCCACTGGACGTAAGGTTTGATGGAACACGGTGCCATGGGGGACGTCACCGGGTTGCTTCAGCGGTGCCGCGTCCCCCAAGGCGCCGGGGTCCAAGGATCGGCGGCAACCATGGCGATCTGACACATCAATAGGGGGAACAATGACAGTAATGCTGATCGGCGGGGGCGCGCTTGCCGTCCTGCTCATCGCGGGATTTATCTTCTACACTTCGAGCATCCGGTTCGCTAAGCCGAATGAAGCCATGCTTATCACCGGCAAGAGCGATCCGAACACAACCGATGAAACGTCCGATGACCAGTCCCGTGTCATCATCAACAACCGGGCGTTCGTTAACCCGATCACCGAGCGCGTAAGCCACATCTCGCTGTCCTCGCGTCAGGTTGAAGTCACCATCGAAGCGATCTCCAATAACGGCATCCAGCTCAAGCTGGCCGGCGTTGCCCAGGTAAAGGTCGGCGGCGACAAGATCTCTGTCCGCAAGGCAGCCCAGCGTTTCCTTGACCAGCAGGACGCCATTGATCACTACACTCAGGAGACCCTGTCGGGTTCATTGCGTTCCATCGTGGGCACCCTGAGCGTTGACGCGATCATCAAGGACCGCGCGCAGTTTGCGGCCTCCGTCAAGGAAGAAGCCGAGCATTCGATGACCAACCAGGGTCTGGTCATCGATACCTTCCAGATCAAGTCTGTGGACGACGCAGGCGGCTACCTGAAGAACCTTGGCCGCCCCGAGGCTGCCCTGGTGGCACGCAACGCCAGCATTGCTGAAGCGAACTCCCAGCGTGAAGCCGCGGAAGCGAAGGCGCTCGCGGATCAGAAAACGGCTGAAGCCGAGCAGAAGCTGGCCCTCCGGCGCGCTGAACTGAAGCAGGAAACGGATGCCCGCCAGGCAGAGGCTGACGCCGCGGGCCCTCTCGCCCACGCAGACCAGCAGCAGGCGATTATCCTCAAGAACCAGCAGGTTGTGGCACGCCAGGCAGAACTTCGCGAAAAGGAACTCGACATCGAGGTCCGCAAACCCGCCGACGCTGCCAAGTACAAGGTTGAAACCGAAGCAGCTGCCGACCTCGCACGCCGTACCCGGATCTCGGAAGCTACCAAGGTTGAAGCCGCCGCGGAACTCGAAACCCGCAAGCTCAAGGCTGCCGGCAACGAGGTCGAAGCAAAGGCCCTGGCAGCAGCCAACACGGCCAAGGGCAACGCCGAGACCGAGATCAACAAGACCCGCGGCCTTGCCGAGGCCGAGGTGACCAAGACCAAAGGCATCGCCGAAGCTGATGTCATTGGCCTTCGCGGCACGGCTGAAGCAGGAGCCATCGAGGCCCAGGCCAAGGCCTACAGCGAGTTCAACGAGGCAGCAATCCTGAACAAGCTTCTGGAGGTTCTGCCTTCCATAGCCCGGGAAATCGCCGCGCCGATGAGCGCCATCAGCAATATGACCGTTATTTCCAATGACGGCGCAGGGCAGGTCAGCAAGAATGTTTCCTCGGGCGTGCAGCAGACTGCGCAGATGCTCAAGGACACTACCGGGTTTGACGTGATCGAAATGCTCAAGGGCTTCGGCAAATCAACCCCCGTCGCAGGCCCCGGGGCCACCGGCAACGGCGCCGTCAAAGAAGAAGCCGGAGCGCAGTGATCGTGCCGGCCTGAGGGACGGGCCGGCCGGCTAAATTTCGGACGGAATCAACAAGACGCCGCGGAACCATGACTGGTCCGCGGCGTTTTGGCGTACACGTGCCAGTCGACAGGTACACCGGTTGTCTGCCAACAAAATGGGACACTCGTTTCCATGCGTGAACTCGTCATCCTGGGCACTGCCTCCCAGGTGCCTACCCGCACCCGGAACCACAACGGCTACCTGCTGCGGTGGGACGGCGAGGGACTCCTCTTCGATCCTGGCGAAGGAACGCAGCGCCAAATGCTGTTCGCCGGGGTATCGGCCACCCGGATCACCCGCATCTGCCTCACGCACGTGCACGGTGACCACTGCTTTGGCCTGCCCGGAGTGCTGTCGCGGATGGCTTTGGACGGCGTCCCACATCCGGTCCACCTGCACTATCCGGTGTCGGGGGAGGAGATGGTACGCGCCCTGGTGGCCGTCAGTTCTCCCGGTATCGACCTGCGGCTTCATCCGCATGGCGCCGCCGGAACGGTCGCGTCCGGCCTGGAGGTGCACCCGCTGAAGCACCGCATCGAAACCTACGGCTACAGGCTCACCGAACCTGACGGCCGCACCTTCCTTCCGGACCGGCTGGCCGCGGCGGGGATCACGGGAGCCGACGTCGGCCGCCTGCAGCGTGACGGACGCCTGGGACGCGTCCGCGTTGAGGATGTGAGTATTGCCCGGCCCGGCCAGCGCTTCGCCTTTGTGATGGACACGGCACCCTGCGCCGGCGCGGAGGATCTGGCCGACGGTGCGGATCTGCTCGTGGCTGAGTCAACGTTCAGCAACGACGACGCCGGGCTCGCCGTGGAGTACCGGCACCTTACTGCCGGGCAGGCAGGGGAGCTGGCGGCCAGCGCCGCCGTCGGCACCCTTGTCCTCACGCACTTCTCCTCCCGGTATGGCGACGACGTCACACCGCTCGCGGAGCAGGCCCGGGAGCGTGCCGGTACGGCGAGGGTTGTCGCAGCCAATGACCTGGACCGGATCACCGTCCCCAGGCGGCGGCAGCCGCGCTAAGCGAGAGCAGGAAGGCCTTGCCCGGCCCGCGCCATCGGAGGAGGATGTGTTGGGCATCTTCAGGAGGCTCCCATGGTCCAGCTCGGCAAGTTTGAGAAGTACCTGATCGAGGAATTCTTCGATGATTACCGTGCCGGGGACATGACCCACGGCACCTTTACCCGGCGGGTCGCATTCATCACCGGAAGCATGGCCGCGACCTCGGCCGCGATGCTGCTTGTCGGGTGTACCCCCGAAGAAGTCCCGCGCAGCAGCGACCCGATGCCCACGTCCGCCCCGTCGTCGTCGGCGGCTGCCAACGGCACCATGGCCGCCGGTGCAGTCCCCGGCGCCAAGAGCCCCCTGTCCGTTCCCGAGGGCGCGGCGGGGCTGATGACGTCGACAGTCACGTTCCCCTCCGGCGGCGCCGGGATCAGCGGCTACCTTGCCCGGCCGGGCGGGGGAGCGGCTGGTCCGGCGGTGCTCGTCTGCCATGAGAACCGCGGGCTCACCCCTCATATCCAAGACGTGGCACGGCGTTTCGCCAAAGCCGGATACAGCGCGCTGGCCGTGGACCTCCTGAGCAGGGAGGGCGGGACGGCGGCCTTGGATGCCGATGCTGTCCCGGGCGCGTTGACGGGTGCCGGCGCCTCACGGCACGTGGCCGATTTCGCCGCCGCCTTCGACTACCTCGCGGCACAGGACTACGTTGACGCCGCCCGGATCGCCATGAACGGATACTGCTTCGGCGGCGGGATCACCTGGCAGGCGGCGACGGAGCTCAGCGGGCTCAAGGCGACCGCAGCGTTCTACGGCCCGGCTCCGGACCTCAACAAGGTCCCGGCCATCAAGGCGGCCGTCTTCGGCATCTACGCGGAGCTCGACCGGCGGATAACCGGGGCCATGCCGGCCCTGAAGGACGCGCTGGCGGCCAGCAGCGTCACGCACCAGCTCACGGTGTACCCGGGCGTGGACCACGCCTTCCACAACGACACCGGCGGGCGTTACAACGAGGCCCAGGCCACCGCGGCCTGGAACGACACGCTGGCGTGGTTCAAGCAGTACGTCTGACGCGTCACACGCAAGGCCGCTGCTTGGCCGGTGCCGGGCTGCCCGACGCCGGGCCGGCTATGCGGGCATCATCCGATGGGATGCCCGTGATCGCACGTGGTTTGCCCGTCCGGAATTTCGTGTCCCTGGATGCACGTCACGGTGGGAGGCTGGGGAAGGTCATGGGCCAGGAAGAACAGGCTGCTCCGCCCGTGCTCAAACCCTGCGTCCTCCCGCTTCAGCCAGGACCGGTGGCTCCGGTGGGCTGAACCGGCCGACCTTTCGTCCTCCTGCTGATGATGCCCGAAGGGATTCCTGACCATGGCGACCGCGACCTTTCCATGACCGTCACTGCCCTGGGCAGCGATGAACCGGTACCGAAATTTTACGCCGCCGGCGCCGTCGCCGGCACGGGTAGTCTTGAAACATGAGCACCACAACCCCAGCAACGCTCACCTTTGACGGCCGCTTCGCCCGGGAATTCGAGGAGCTTGCTGTTCCGTGGCAGGCCGAGGAGGCGCCGGCACCGCAGCTCCTTGTCCTGAATGAAGCCTTGGCCAGTGAACTGGGCATGGATCCGTCGTCCCTGCGGACGCCCGAGGGGACACTGATGCTGATCGGCAACCGGATCCCGGAAGGCGCCACCCCGGTAGCCCAGGCCTACGCCGGTCATCAGTTTGGCGGGTACTCGCCGCTGCTGGGCGACGGCCGCGCCCTGCTGCTCGGCGAGGTCACCGACCTCCACGGGCGACTGCGCGATGTCCATCTCAAGGGCTCCGGCCGTACGCCGTTCGCCCGCGCCGGTGACGGCCTGGCCGTCGTCGGTCCGATGCTGCGCGAATACATTGTCAGTGAAGCCATGCACGCCATGGGCATCCCCACTACGCGTTCACTCGCCGTGGTGGCCACAGGACGCCCCGTCCGCCGCGAAACCATGCTTCCCGGGGCTGTGCTCACCCGCGTTGCGAGCAGCCACCTGCGCGTGGGCAGCTTCCAGTTCGCCCGCGTCAACGGCGACACCGAACTCCTCCGGCGCCTGGCCGACCACGCGATCAGCCGCCACCATCCGGACGCCGCGAAGGCCGGGCAGCCCTACCTGGCGTTGTTCGATGCCGTGATCGCCGCCCAAGCGTCGCTGGTGGCCCGGTGGATGCTCGTGGGCTTCGTCCACGGGGTGATGAATACGGACAACATGACCATTTCAGGCGAGACCATCGATTACGGACCGTGCGCGTTCATGGACGCCTTCAACCCCGGTGCGGTCTACAGCTCGATCGACGCGGGCGGACGCTACGCGTATGCGAACCAGCCGCTCATCGCCGAATGGAACCTTACCCGGCTGGCCGAGGCCCTTCTGCCCCTGCTCCATCAGGACCAGGAGCAGGCGGTTGCGCTCGCAGTGGAGTCCCTGGGCGGGTTCCGGAAGCTGTACAGCGCCGCCTGGTCCGCCGGGATGACATCCAAGCTTGGGCTGGCCGCGGAACCGGACGACGACGCAGTGTGCCCACTGGTGAACGACCTGCTGGCACTGCTGGAGGAGGGACAGATTGATTACACCTCGTTCTTCCGGAGCCTCGGCTCGGCAGCCCGGGGCACGCCTGACGCCGCCCGGGCCATGTTCGCGGACCCGGCAGCATTCGATGCATGGGCCAACCGATGGCTCGCCCTGGCACCGGACACAGGCTTGATGGATCGGGTGAACCCCGTCTACATTCCCAGGAACCACCTGGTGGAGGAGGCCCTGGACGCCGCTACTGCAGGCGACCTGGGCCCGTTCCGCCGCCTGGTGGACGTCCTGGCGAACCCATACACCGAGCGTCCCGGCCTGGAACGCTACGCCGGTCCGGCGCCGGCTGACTTCGGGAGCTACCGGACCTTCTGCGGGACCTGAGCGAACACAAGGGATGGACGACGGCGGCGCGCGGCCGGGTGCCGCCCGCCCCCGTCGTGCACGGCCGGATCACGCTACGCGGACGAAGGACGCTCCGGCAAGCCAGCTGAGGGAGTGGACTTCGGTCCGGTAACCGTCCACGCCGCCGCTGACAACCTGGCCGTTTCCGGCGTAGACGCCCACATGGCCGGCCGTGATGACCAGGTCACCCGGGGCAGGGCTGCCCACCACCGCGCCGTACGCGAAAAATTGGGTTGGCGCCAGGTCCCCAACGCTCTTGCCTACGGAGCGCAGTGCCTTTTCCACCATGGCGGTGCAGTCCTGCTGGATGCCGAGCTGCGAATAGGCGGAGGCCAGGATGGCCGCGCCGAGCGAGCCGGACGGAGCCTGGGCCACGGGGGCGGAGGTGGAGGCCAGCTTGACGCCGGTGTTGGCCGGAGCGGTGGGGGCCGCTGCTGCCCTGGCCACCGGAGCCGGTGCGGTGTAGCCGGCACCCGGGATCCGGATCTGGTCGCCGGGGTAGATGATGGTGGTCATCGTCAGGCCGTTGACCGACAGGACGTCGTTGAGGGCCACGCCGTAGGCGGCGGAAATAGCGCCCAGGGTGTCGCCGGACACGACGGTGTAGACGGTGGCCGCTGCTGCAGGGGCAGGGGCCGGGGCCACGGCAGCTACGGGAGCTGCTACCGGAACGCTGGCCTGGCCCTGGACATTGACGGTCCCGGAACTGTCGGGTCCGTGGACGCCGGCCTGTGCGGGGGTTCCTGCGCTGAAGAGCAGGGCGGATGCGGCAACCGCAGCAAGTGCAGGCCGGCCGAAGGTCAGTGCGCGGGCTGTGGCCGTTGCGGACGGGCCGGCGAGGGCTGCGGGGTGGATAAGGTTCGCACGATGGCGTGTGGCAGTGAGGTTCTTTGACACGGGTGATCGCCTCTCCCATGCCTGCGGGGTGAGCTGTCGGGTTCGGGTCGGAGACACCCGGCCGGTTACGGCTCCGCACGGGACGGAGCGATACCGGCTTAACCCCAAGGCTTCGAACGAAGCCGTGGAAAGGTGGTTCCCCCGTCCCTGCCAGTGAAGTGCGCTGGGGTCCCGGTCAGCGGCAGGGCTCGGCATACTGACGGGAATGTCCCGGCTTGAGCCAGGTCACGGAATGACCATAACCGCCGTCGATTGGGAATGTCACATTCCGGTAACGGAATGTAGGGCGGAAGTCCAGGCGATCCTTGCGCCCGTTCCGACGCCTCGGGAGACAAGCGCCGCAGGTCAGGGTCGTAATCCTTATATGCCGAAAAGAGTTCACCGAGCCCGTTCTGATTCACAAGAAAATCGGGCGTAAATAGCGATTGTGACGCAACAATTCGATGAAGACGTGATAAAGGAGATGTCGAGCTTGCGTGCCGGGCCTCTTTTGATGATGCCCTGACACTCCCGGCTGGCGGACGGCGACCCGGGATCTCCGCTGGGTAACAATGTTGGGCAAGGAGCGACTTACCGGGCGCTTTGCCCGGTAAGCTCACCAACTATGTCCCGGTTTGCTCACAGAATGAGGCTGCCCGCTCTCGCGGGCGTGCTGGCCGTCGCCCTTATGGGGTCGGCTGCCCTGCTTCCTTCCTACGCCGACGACGACGCGCCGCCAGGCGGTTACCCATCCTGGCAGGACGTGCAGAACGCCAAGCAAAGCGAGGCCGGCAAGGCCGCAGAGGTCACCAGGATCAACGATCTGCTGGGCGGGCTGCAGACACAGGCCGAAGCGCTGGGCAGCGCGGCCGTCACCTCCGCCGCCGAGTACGCCGTCGCTGAAGCAGCACTCCAGGCGGCCAGCGCCAAGGTGGATGTCCTCACCGCCCAGACGGCACGCGCAACGGCCGAACTTGGACAGTACAAAAGGGAAATCGGTGCGCTGGCAGCGCAGTCGTACAAGACCGGCGGCACCAACATGGGATTCTTCGTTGCCCTCGATGCCGTCCAGACCAACAGCATCCAGGGCCTCAACATCGTCCAGATCGTCAGCGACAAGACAGCAGCCCTGGTCAACAAATCCGCAGCCGCCGAACGGGTCTCCAGCGCCCTGTCGGGGCAGGAGCAGGCGGCGAGGGCAGAACGCGAGCGCCTGTCAGGGGAAGCAAAGGACAAGCTCGTCGCCGCCCAGGCCGCCCAGCAGGCCATGTCACGGCAGATTGCGGAGCAGCAGGAACACGGCCAGGAACTGACGGCCCAGCTGGCGTCGCTCAAAGACACCACCGCCGCGGTCGAGGGCGAGTTCCGGCAGGGCCAGGCCGCCCTGGCCGCCTACGAAGCGGCGCAGGCTGCCAAGCGCGCCGCTGCGCAGGAGCAGGCGCGCCAACAGGCTGAAGCAGCAGCCAAAGCCGCGGCCCTCGCCGCCGCGCAAAAACCCGTTAACCCGGCACCGGCCGCACCAGCTGCACCGGCGGCGCCCGCCCCGGCTCCTGCCCCGAGTCCGACGCCGACGCCGCCACCCGTCGTCGTCCCCATAGTTCCGGGCGGCGCGGTCAACGATCCGGCCGGTGCCAAGAGCTACGCTTCCGGCCGGTTGTCAGCATATGGCTGGGGCCAGGACCAGTTCCAGTGCCTGGCGCAGCTGTGGACCAAGGAATCCAACTGGCTGACTACAGCCACCAACCCCTACTCTGGCGCGTACGGCATCGCCCAGGCACTGCCCGCAGGGAAATACGCCAGCGCAGGCAGCGACTGGCTCACCAGCTACAGGACCCAGATCGAGTGGGGCCTTGGCTACATCCGGGACCGTTACGGGTCACCGTGCGGAGCCTGGAGCCACTCCGTCCAGTACAACTGGTACTGACCCTCAGGCGCCACACCCCGGGCTAGGCGGAGTCTTGCGTCGGTTTGGCGAATTCCGCGGCGCTGACAAACTCAATTCCGACGAAGGCCTGGTCGCCGTCCACCCAGGCGTCATGCCCGGGCGGAATGGTGTAGGAATCGCCAGCGGAGATGCTGATGCTGTTCCCGTCGGTGGTTTCCACCGAAAGTGCACCGGAAACGCAGTATCCGATGTGGTTCACCTGGCATGACTCGGTGTGGACCACGGGCTTGATGCAGTCGGACCAGCGCCAGCCGGGCTCGAAAGTGAACCGTCCAACGGTGTAATCGCCCAGATGGACGACGTCCACTTCGGTCTTGTCCGGACGGCGTTTTTCGTCCGGTGAATTGTGAGACTTGACTGCCAGCTGGGTAACAACATTTGTCGGCATGGCACGCGGGCTTTCTCTGCGGAATGTGGTGTCCGTCAGCTGTCTGTCCCTGGCCGCCAGACGGCATCTGAGGCGCTTACGAGTGCCAGCATCCTCCGTTGCGTCCGGCTTGTCGAGTCCGCCGCGGCAGCGGCGGCGCTAGGCTTTTCCCATGGCTGACTTTGAGCGGTTCCGGATCCTCCTGGAGGAAGAGCGGGCCCGCAAACATGCCCTGCTTCCGGTGCTCCGGGCGGACATCTCGTCAGCCAGCGCTGCGCGCCTGGACTCAAACGTCGACGACGAGCACGACCCCGAGGGCGCCACCATAGCCTTTGAGCTGTCCCAGGCATCGGCCTTGCTCAACCAGAGCAGCTCCGGGCTGGCCGAGGTTGAAGCGGCACTGCAGCGGATCTCGGAGGGCAGCTACGGGGTTTGCAGCGTGTGCGGCCGGCCCATTGCCGAGGGCCGCCTGGAGGCCCGGCCCTGGACGCCGTATTGCATTGAGCACGCCTCCGCCGGCCGCGGCGGGCGGTAAGCCGTGAACCAGACAGTGCTGGACGCGGCGGCCTTCATCGACACCACCTTGCAGAACGAAGGCGCCTGGTACCGGGCAGCCGATGTGGAGTCCCGGGTGGGCGGCGCCATGGGTTCCTACGGGTCATCCGTAGGAGCCGTGCGCGGGACCGTCCGCGACGCCGGCAGGAAGTTCAAGGACCTCACCCACGACGACGTGACGGCCCTGGCATCCTTGCTCTGGGGCCAGCCGCATCCCGGCAGGAGGCCGGTGTATGAACGCCGCCTCGCCGCCGTTGTGCTGCTGCAATCCCGTGTTGGCCTGCTGCGGCACACCGACCTGACCAGGCTCGAAGGCTTCATCAGGTCCGCGCACACCCATGAGCTGGTGGACCCGCTGGTCAGCGACGTCGTGGTTCCGCTGCTGAGGGTGCTCGAGGGACAGGGCCGGCAGCGCGCCGACGTCGTGATTACCCGTTGGCGCCTTGACCCGGACGATTCGATCCGCCGGGCGGCATCCCTGACCGCGGAAATAGCCGGCAACACCTGAACGAAGGAGACGGACATGAGCGACCCCTACCACCTGGAACGGTTTGTTGAGGCCCAGGACAGCGGCGGCACGTACGGCCAGGCCCTTGCTGAACTGCAGCTCGGCCGGAAGACCGGCCACTGGATGTGGTTCATCTTCCCGCAGATAGCCGGGCTTGGCAGCAGCCCGACGTCCGTCAGGTACGCCATCAGCACGCTGGCAGAAGCGCAGGCCTACCTCAAGCATGACGTCCTGGGGCCGCGGCTGCTCGAGTCCGCAGCCGCCATTGAAACCCACGCCGGCCAGTCCGCCGTCGACATCCTGGGCGGCATCGATGCCAGGAAGCTCCAGTCCTCCATGACGTTGTTCCTGCGTGCCGCGCCGGGGGAGACGATCTTCAAAACAGTGCTGGCAGACTTCTTTGACGGCCGGCCGGATCCAGCCACTGACTCGCTGCTCGCGGCGGCCAGGGACTGAAACGTTCGACGACGGCGGCGGGCGCGTGCGGAATCAGTCCTTCCGGACCTCCACCAGCTCCACCCGCTGCAGCAGGCCGGCGTCAACAACGGCTTCCATATACGTGCAGACGGGCTGGCGCCGGCGGTCCGTGGGTGAGCCGGGATTGAGCAGGCGCAGTCCGCGCGGCGTGGTGGTGTCCCACGGAATGTGGCTGTGCCCGAAAACCAGCACGTCGGCGTCGGGGTAGAGCGCCTCCGCCCGTTCGCCGCGTCCTTTGGCCGGTCCGGTTTCATGCACGATGGCGAACCGTACGCCCTCCAGCATGACATTCACGGTCTCCGGGAGCCGCCGGCGCAGTTCCGGACCGTCATTGTTGCCGTAGACACCCACGAGCCGCCGGCTTCGCCGTTCGAAATCGTCCAGCAGTTCCGCTGTCACCCAGTCGCCGGCATGAAGCACCACGTCGGCGCTTTCGACGGCGGCCCAGACCTGTGCGGGCAGGTCACGGGCGCGGTTCGGGACGTGGGTATCGGAGACGACAAGCAGACGCAGCGGCATAGGGTGCAATAGTAGCGGGATGATCAACCAGCAACAGCTCTGGGACCACGAGGCCGCGCAGCAGTACGACACGCCCGGAGAGGGCATGTTCTCTCCCGAGGTACTGGCGCCCACGGTCGACGCACTGTCGAAGCTCGCGGGCGGCGGTCCGGCGATAGAGTTCGCGATTGGCACGGGCCGGGTCGCCATCCCCCTCTCAGAGGCGGGGATCAAGGTCAGCGGCATTGAACTGTCCCACGCGATGATCTCCCGGCTGCGGGAGAAGGTGGGCGAGGACCGCATTCCCGTCGTCCAGGGTGACATGAGCCAGGCCGTGGCGGGCGGGAACTTTTCGCTGGCGTTCCTGGTGTTCAACACCATCGCCAACCTCCTGACTCAGGACGAACAGGTCAGGTGTTTCCAGAACGCTGCCCGACACCTGGCCCCTGGCGGGCGCTTTGTCGTTGAGCTGTGGGTGCCGCAACTGCGGTCGCTGCCACCCGGACATGGCGGAACCGTGGAGGTGAGCCGGCCCGGGTACCTCCTGGTGGATACCTATGACGTGCTGCACCAGCACGTCACCTCACACCACGTGCAGTTCGGCCCGGACCTGGCGGATGGGCGGGAGGCGCGGATCGGGCGGACACCCCACCGGTACATCTGGCCCAGCGAACTCGACCTGATGGCGCGGCTGGCCGGGTTTGAGCGGGAATCCAGGTGGGCGGACTGGGACCGGAGCGAATTCACCGCAGATTCCCGCAGCCACGTGTCCGTGTACCGGCTCACCGAACGGTGAGGCCGGCAGCCAAACAGCGCACGAAAACGTGCCGGCATAATCTCCTTCATGGCACCCTGTTGCCGCCTGCCGTTGAGTCGTACTCTGGGGCTGGGAGGTGGTTGCCATGGAGGCAGCGCAGGGTGACAGGATTATCGTCAGGGGAAGGACCGTCGGTTCCACGGACCGGCACGGGGTGATCCTGGAAGTGAAAGGACAGGAAGGCCACCCGCCGTACCTTGTCCGCTTTGACGACGGCCACGAGACCGTCATGTATCCCGGCGGTGATTTCGCCGTCGACAAAACGCACGGCGGCTGACGCCGTCTTATTGCGTGCCGTCGGCCGGGTACCTGTCAGACTGGAGCCATGGATCATTCCGTGACCGCAACGCAGGCCGCCGCCGGAAGTTCACGCCAGCCCGCGCAAAACCCGTACCTTCAGCACCCTCCGGCCAGGACGGGCCCGCGGGATCCCGGCGATGCCTGGGTGGAAGGGGACCGGGGTCGTTTCTGGGGCAGGTTCGGCGCAGCCGGAGTGCTCGCCTACGATCCGGACAGGGGTGTGCTCCTGCAGCACCGTGCGGAGTGGAGCCACAACGGCGGCACCTGGGGCCTCCCCGGCGGGGCCCTGCACCAGGGGGAAGACGCAGTGACGGGCGCGCTTCGGGAGGCCCATGAAGAGGCCGCGGTGCCGGGCGGGAGCGTCAGTGTCCTGTTCACCTCGGTCCTGGACATCGGCTACTGGTCCTACACCACGGTGGTCCTGCTGGTCACTGATCCCTTTGAACCGGTGATCAGCGACCCCGAAAGCATCGAACTGCTGTGGGTCCCCCTGGCCGACGTCGACGCCCGGGAACTTCACCCCGGGTTTGCCGCCGCCTGGCCCGGACTGCGGACCCGCATGCTGTCGCTGGCCGACGCACGCCGTTAGCGGCGCCTGCCGGGGAAGCGGACCTCAGGTGTCCTGGCCGTATTCCGCGGTGATCAGGATGGGCAGGTGGTCTGACTTGCCGCGCGGCAGGGTTTCCACGCTTTCAATGTCCAGGCCCAGGGACGTGGCGAAATCGAAGTGGCCCTTAAAGACCTTGTAGCGGGTGTAGGTGCGCCGGTCGCTGAGGGTCAGTGCGTAGCCCGAGTCCTTCATGTGTGCGTGCAGGTTCTTGGTGAAGAACGGGTAGTTGAAGTCACCCACCATCAGCGTCATAAGGCCGCTGCCCATGCTCAAAAGCTCGGCGTGGGCGGCATGGATCTGCGTCCGGCGCAGGGAGTTGGACGCGGTGAGCGGTGAGGCATGGAAAGAGCCGATGACCAGTTCGTGCTGGGTTTCGTTGTCCACCACCCGGGTGCCGATCAGGCGTTCATGGGCAGGCGCCAGCACCCGGTCATGCATCGACTTCTTCAGCGCGAACGATTGCGTGTTCACAGCCGTAAAGCGGCTGCTCCGGTAGTAGATGGCCAGCCCCAGCCTGTTGCCTTTGGTGGAGTCTGCCAGGTGCAGCGGCCCGAGGGTTTCCGGCAGATCGGCCGAATCCACCTCCTGCAGGCACAGCGCATCGATCTCAAAATTCCGGGCGAGGGCGAGGAGTTCTCCGCTCGCCTTATGCTTCCGCAGGTTGTAGCTAATGACGCGCATCGGACACCTCTTCCGAGGGTTGCTGACAGGACCAGTTTCTGAGTCTACCCAGATCGCACTCCTCCGGCGCCAACATTTCGCCGCGTCAGGGCAAAGCGTCCCGGGCAAACCGATAGAGTTAGTGGCGATTCACCCAAAACCACGGGAAGGGCCAACGTTGACCAGAGATCTGCCCGAACTTGCCGCCGGCAATTTCTACTACCAGGCATTGGGCGGCGGCCGTTTCCGCTCCACCATCCACGCCCAGGGGGCCTGGAACGAGCACGAGCAGCACATGGCCCCGGCCTCCGGGCTCATGGCGGACAGCCTTGAACGGCACGAGCCGCGGGCGGACATGCGGATGGCCCGGCTCAGCTACGAGATCCTGGGGCTGATTCCCGGCGGCGAGTTCCATATCGAGACCACCACGCTTCGGCCGGGCAGGACCATCGAGCTGCTCCAGGCCGAGCTCATCGCCAACGGCCGCGTGGCCATCCGCGCCACGGCCTGGCGACTGGTTACCAGCGACACAACCGCTGTGGCCGCCGTCGAGGACTCAGCCATTCCCGCGCCGGACGAATGCAAGCCGTACGACGGCGCCAGTGTCTGGCCGGGCGGGTACATCCGTTCCCTGGAGATGCGCGTGGCCGAGGGCCACCGGCCGGGAGCCGGCACTGTCTGGCTGCGGACCGGGCATCCGTTGACTGACGTGGCCGACAGCGGCGACCTGGCCCGGCTGATGGGGCTGGTGGACACGGCCAACGGGATTGCGGCCCGCGTCCCGCCGGGCAAGGACAGCTACGCCTTCCCGAACCTTGACCTCCAAATCCACATGTACCGGCGGCCGGAAGGTGAATGGCTGGGCCTGGACAATGCGGTGTCGTTCGGGGCGGACGGAATTGGCCTCACGTCCACGGTGCTGCACGACCTTGCAGGCCCCTTCGGGCGCGCCGAGCAAATCCTGACGCTGCGGGAGTCCTGACGTTGCGCC
This sequence comes from Arthrobacter sp., assembly GCA_036566705.1. Lineage (GTDB taxonomy): Bacteria > Actinomycetota > Actinomycetes > Actinomycetales > Micrococcaceae > Arthrobacter. The sequence continues at coordinate 33,177 of DATCVX010000258.1, forward strand.
AAGCCTGACGCTGCAGGTCCTGGCGCCCCGTGTCAGCTGGTCCGGAAGACCAGCCAGCCGGCCAGCGTGGCGAGCCCGGTCAGCACGGCTCCCCAGAGCAAGTCCACCACGATCAGCTGCAGCGGCCACGTCTTGAGGGTCGCGGCGTTGGTCAGGTCATAGGTGGCATAGGCGAAGGCGCCCAGCGCGGCCCCGTAGCCGACGGCGGTCAGCCAGGTGCCGCCGTCGAGCGCCGGACGCAGCGCGAAGAAGACAATTCCCGCGATGTAAATGACGTAGAA